>NZ_JAVREJ010000007.1:0-252360 GCF_031845345.1 Pseudonocardia charpentierae
GCGACGCCGACGCGCTGGTGGCGCCGGTCAACGCCGACAACCTCGTCACCGCCCGCCTCGCCACCGCCGGCCCGGTGACCGCGGCGACCGACCGCGACGACCGGGCGAGGCGGGACGCGACCCGCACAGTGCACACCGACACCGAGGGCGTCGTGGTCGTGGAATCGTGGACGGTGCACGGCGGCGGGCACGCCTGGTACGGCGGCAGCCCGGTCGGCTCCTACACCGACCCGATGGGACCCGACGCGTCCGCGGAGATGATCCGCTTCTTCCTCGCCCACCCCCGCCGGCCCTGACCCCAGCACACGGGACGGACGGCCCACGCCGTCCGCCCCGCACCGGCTTCGCTGCGGCCGATGGCCTACGCCACCGGGCTCTGCTCCACGGTGACCATCGAACTGGCCAGCACGAAGAACGCGGGGGCCCACAGGCCTACGAAGATCGCGGAGCGTTCGCCGTGGCCCGCGTCGTCGTGCTGAGCGCGGGCCCAGATCGTGACGCTCGCCAGGATCGAGGCGAGCCCGAGGCCGTTGAGGACGTCGCTGGACAGTCCGAGCCCGCGGAGTCTGTTCGTGATCATGATGTGTCCTTCTGTGGAATCGGATCAGCGCGGGTGCATGCCGTCTGCCCAGCGGTCACGTGCTGCTCGGTGACGCCGTGAGTTCACGAATGAATCGGCCGATCGATCGCCGACCCCGCTGAATTGCGGGGGGATCGCGATGGCCACGAGTGGGCCCTGAACGACTGTCGCACAGTCGCAACAGGACGGCGAGGTGGCGCCGGACTGCGGCCGAGTCGAGTTGCAGCGGCTCTGGCGCGGTTCTACCGTCAGGTTCTGAGTCGCAGGCTCAGCTCTACGCCCCGGACCCGGTGTAGTGCCTCTGCCGATGTCGGGACGGGCTGATCGTGGGTCGAAGCGCCGTGGAGCTGGACGAGGTCGACGAACTGTTGCAGGCCGCCGGGCGCGGGGATTTCGACGCCTTCGCTTCGTTCTACGATCGCACCGCACCCGCCGTGTTCAACCACCTCCACCACGTGCTCGGTGACACGACCGCGGCGGAGCGGGCCACCGTGCGGGTCTACGTGCGGGTGTGGCGGACCGCCCCCGACTTCGATCCGGCGGTGATGTCGGGAGCGTCCTTCCTGCTGCGCGCATGTCGGCCTGCCCCGGAGGCGCACCGACCGGGCGTGATCCCCTGACCGGGACCGCGTCCGGTCACCCTGTGGCTGCGGCGCTCAGCGCGTCGGTGGCCTCCTCGAGCGACCCGAGCCGTCCGATCTGCGGCGGGAGGTCCACTCCCGCCCAGCCGGGGCCTGCGACGAAGCTGCGGTAGGCGGGCCGCGTGCGCGGCAGCGACTGCACGATCTGCGCGTCGGCGGTGGATCTCAGCTGTGACCACAGGAGAAGTGCGGCCGGCGCGGTGCGCCGGATCGCCGTCGCCAGCGCCGTCGGAGGTAGATCGGCGCCCAGCGACCTGCAGGACACGCCCCGCTGCGCGAGTGTCGTGGCGAGCACGACCAGGGGTAGCCGGTGGTGATCGCCCGCCATCCCGGCGAGCAGTACCGGCCGCGCGGTAACTGTGGGAGCGGCGGTTGCCGCCACGGCGCTGAACACTGCCGTCACGCAGTCGCTGAGCAGGTGTTCGATCTCGATGCCGGTGCCGGTCTCCACCCAGCGCTGCGCCACCGCGGCCAGCACCGGTCGGGTCACGTCGTTCCAGGTGGCCGGCACTCCGGTCGCGGCGATCGACTCGGCGAGCAGTCCGCGGACGGTGTCGGCGTCGAGCGCGAGCGCGGCCCGCCCGACGGCCCGGGCTCGCCGTCCGGCGCCGGGCAGGCGCAGCGCCGTCCCGCCGGTGCGGGTCCGGCCCGGGTCGCCGTCGCCCACGCCCAGGCCGGCCTCGGTGTCGCCGATGGACTGTCCGGTGCCGCCATCTCCTGTACCGGGGGAGCGTCCGGTGGTGGTCGCCGGCGGGCGTCCGGCGTCGAGGTGGGGCGGCAGCGCGGTGAGTGCGTGGGCGGCGGCGTCGGCGGGGCTGGCACCCCGGATCAGGGCGCGGTGCATGAGATCGAGGCGGGCCAGGTCGTCGGGGGAGTAGCGGCGGTGCCGGCCGGGGGTGTGGTCGGTGGGTCCGATGCCGTAGCGGCGGTCCCAGGTGCGCAGCGTGGAGGGGGCGACCCCGACCCGCCGTGCGGCCGCGGACACCTGGAGTCGGAGCCTGTCGGTCTGCTCGGTGGCGGCGTGGGTGATCGCGACGGATGAGGAGGCGGGCGGCGGCCGGGGCACCGGCCCGGGCTCAGCGGCCGGGGTCGGAGGCTGCACGCCTCATCGTGCGGTGCCTGGACAGGGCGGGCAACCCGACCGTCTCGCGGTGGTTCCGCGAGTCACATGTGAACAAGGTTTGGCGCGATTCGGATTAGTGTATTCCGTGTACGAACTCATCCGAGCACGTGGTGCACGACAGGCGAAGTGGTGGACATGGCAGACACCCGAAGGCTCCCGGTCCCGGTCACCGACGTCTGGGACTGGCAGATGCGCGGCGCGTGCCGCGGTATGGACAGCTCGCTGTTCTTCCATCCCGAGGGAGAGCGCGGCCCGGCCCGATCCGGGCGGGAGGCCCAGGCCAAGCAGATCTGCGCGAGCTGCCCGGTCCTGGCGCAGTGCCGTGCACATGCCCTGGCCGTGCACGAGCCCTACGGGGTGTGGGGCGGGCTCTCGGAGTCCGAGCGCGACGTCATCGTGCGCCGCCAGGACCGACCGCTCCGCGTGGTCGGCCCAGGCGTTCCTGCGGTCTGAGCGGCGCGACCGGGTCGTGGTCGGCCCGACCGACTGGTGGGATCAGCGGCCGGGCCTGGGTTCCGGGGCCTGCGCGCCGACCCGGGTTCCGTGGGGTGAAGGTGATCCGCGGTGGTCGGGTCCAAACACCCGTCGGCGATGCGCCGTCGTCGCGGCGGATTCAAGTGGCCCGGTCCGGGCGTGAGTCTCACTCACGGCCGGCGCCGGGTCACCGCCGCGTCGGGGCGAGTGGAGGGGGTTACGCGCCACGACGCAGGTCCTCCGACCGCGAACCGCGCCCGACGAACCGACCGAAGAGTACCGGAGTTACCTAAGTAATGTCAGTCAGGACCGGGCGGGTGCGAGGCCCTGTTCGACGGCGTAGCGGGCCGCGGCGCCGCGTCTCTTGACACCGATCTTGCGGTAGATCGTGGCGAGGTGGGCCTCGACGGTGCGTCGGCTGAGCCCGAGCCGGGCGCCGATCTGCTGGCTCGTGAATCCCTCGGCGACCAGGACGATGACGTCGATCTCCCGGAGGCTCAGCGGCATCGGCGGAACTGGTGGGGACGGGTTCAGCGACGTCCGGCGGGGGTCGACGAGCAGGTGCCCCGGGTCCGGACAGCGCTCGAGCAGCTGTTGTGCCTCGACGAGGTGCCGTCGACCCGCCTCCGCGTCGCCGAGCCGGTGCTCGACGACGGCCAGCACGGTGAGGACTTCGGCGGTGTCCACCAGCAGGGGACTCCGCCGCACGAGTTGCAGGGCGCGGCGCAGCAGATCACGTGCCGGCTCCATGTCTCCTCGCTCGAGCGCCAGCCAGCCCCGGGCGAGCGGAACGTAGAACCGGTCGTAGTGCTCGGCCAGAGCGTGCACCTGGCTCCGGCCGTCCGCCTCGGCCGCCAGCCGCTCGGCCTCGTGGGCCGACCCGCCGACGGCGGCGATGACGGACTGCGCCCCGCGAATGGTCATGACCCCGAGATCGTTGCCCAGCTCGTGGGCCAGCGCACCGGCCCGGGTGAGCGCGACGTCGGCAGCCTGCAGCCGGCCGGCGCGAAGGCGGCTCAGACCTACGGCGCTCAATCCGCCGAGCCTGCGCACCGGAGACCCACCTTCGGCGAGCCGCTCGACGTTCTCGGCATGATGCAGCGCGGTCACCGAGTCGCCTGCGAACGAGGCGATCGACCACTGCGCCAGGGCGAGGCGGAACCGCACCTCGTCCTCGAGGTCGGGTTCGAGGTCCGAACGGTCGAGGACTGTCTGCGCGAGGTCGGTCCACCGCACCAGCTCCGCAGGGCGGGACGCGAGCGTGGCGACCGTCATGCCGGCCAGGCAGAGCCGGACGTCCGTGGTCCAGGCGTCCTCACCGAGCGACTGGAGCCATCCGAGCGCCGTGTCGGCGTACCCCTGAAGGGCCGCGACGGGGCCGTGCTCGGCCACCAGCTCGGCGGCCCGGACGGTGTCGCCGCTGGTGAGTGCGTGACGTACCGCGTCGAGCGGGAGGTCGTGGTCGGCGAACCAGTCGGCGGCGTGTCGGTGCAGCTGCGGAACGACGTCGGGCTCGGCGCGGTGCAGCTCCTGCCGCAGGACGTCGGCGAACAGATGGTGGTAGCGGTACCACTCGCCCCTGGTGTCGAGCGGGACCAGGAAGAGGTGCGCCCGTTCCGCGCGCGCCAGCAGCTCGGCCGAGTCGGACCGGCCGGTGAGGGTGTCGCACAGATCGGGGCAGAACCGGTCGACGACGGCGCTGCGCCGCAGGAACAGTCGCAGGTCGTCAGGGAGCTGGGCGAGGACCTCGGTGTGCAGGTACTCGCCGACGAACCTGTCGTCGCCGCCGAACCCGGCAGCGATCTCGACGGTGTGCTCGGCGTGGGTCCGCAGGGACAGCGCCGCGAGATGCAGTCCGGCGAGCCACCCCTCGGTGCGGGCGTGGAGCAGGTCGACCTCGGCGGGTGCACGTTTCGTGCCGGTCTCGCGACGGAGTAGTTCGGCTGCGTCGGACGCGGACAGACGGAGCTGCGCGACGGTCAGTTCCGCCAACCGCCCCTGGCCCCGCGATCGCGTCAGCGGGAGCGCAGGCGTGGTTCGGGAGGCGATCACGAGCCGCAAACCTGAGGGCTGCTGCTCGACGAGCAGCTGCATGCTCCGGTGCACCTCGACGTTGGTCAGCACGTGGTAGTCGTCGACGACCAGCGTCAGCGGCTCGGTCACCACGGACAGTTCGTTGAGCAGCGCCGGCACGACCTCGTCGACGACGGTGACCCCCGGCGCGGCGAGCAGCCGGGCAGAGGCGGCCAGAGAGCCGGGATCGTGGGCCCCCAGCGCGGCGATGACGTAGGACCAGAAACGCACGATGTCGTTGTCGCCCTCGTCGACCGACAGCCAGGCGTGCCGGTGGGCGTCCGGTTGCCGGTCGACCCACGAGGCGAGCAGGGTGGACTTGCCCCAGCCCGCTCCCGCGACGACCAGGGTCAGCCGGCCGGGTGCGGACACGGCCGACAGATGTTCGATCAGCTCCGTACGTGGGAGCGCCGCCGGACGCGGACGCGGAACGGTCAGCTTCGTGCGCAGCAGTCCTCCCGGCTGCGGAACGTCCGCGCGCTCCGGAGGCCTACCCACGACCCTGACGACCTCCCCCGCACCCCGACTCCGACCTGGGCGCCCACCGTACCTGCCGCTCGGCTTCTCTACGTCGGGCGGACGAACCCTGCCCGCACCGCCGTGGCGACCGCACGGGCCCGGTTGGGTTCTCCGAGCTTGCGTAGCACCGCGGAGACGTGGTGCCCGACGGTCTTCTCCGAGAGCACGAGACGGGCGGCGATATCGGCGTTGGACAGGCCCTCGGCGAGCGCCCCCAGGACCTCCATCTCGCGCTCGGTCAGCCCGGCCGGATTGGCACGGCTGGACGCACGGGGACCACGGGGCACGGACACCCCCGGCGGCGCAGGTCGCGGACGACCGCCGCATGTGCAGCCACCACAGCAGCTCACCGACGTCCCACGGGTTGCCGCGCGCGACCGCGAGGCCCCAGACCGTGTCGACCCGACGGCGGATGTCGTCGGGATCGTCGAGGGTCCAGGCCGCCTCGGCGAGCCCGGCCGCGCAGACCAGGAGCCGCTGCGCCTCGCCCGACGGCTCGGCCAGTCGCCAGGCCTCGGCAGCGGCCTTCGGCGTAGCCCCCGTGCGGGTCTCGAGCCGACCTCGCACCATCGTGGCCGTAACCACGCTGACGACGTCGGTGGACCTGCCCACGACGGCATTGGCATGGCGTCCCGCCTCCTCCCACCGCCCGGTCTCGAGGAGGAGGAAGGACAGCACTCCGCGCATGTAGGTCGACCACGAGTCGAGGTCGCGCTCGGTGCAGAAGTCGAGGCCGGCGCGTACGACATCCTCCCCGGCGGAGAACTGGCGGAGGGCGGTCTGTGCCGAGCCCAGGTTGGTGTAGGCGCGGGCTGTGTGCTCCTGCATGTCGTGGAGGAGCGCCTTGTCCAGGCTCTGGTGCAGCAGCGCAGCGCCCCGTTCATCGCCTGCCAGGAGCAGGGCCGTCCCGACGTTGTTCAACGCGTGCACCTCGGTGTCGACGTCGCCGAACCGCCGGGCCAGCTCGATGGCCCGGTTCCCCCAGACCTGTGTATCGGCCAGGTCCGCCGCGAGCATCCGGAGCTGGCGAGGTTGCTGTAGGCCATGGCCAGCTCCGGCCCCTCCGGTAGCTGCGACAGCGTGGCGACGGCCTCCTGCGCGTATCGCTCCGCTTCCGAGTTGCGCAGCCGGTACCAGGACAGCCGGGAGAGCCAGCGCAGGGATGTGCCGGTGCGGAGTGCGTCGCCACTGTCGCGACGCAGCGCGAGCTCGGCCCCTCGAGCCTCGACGGCCTCGGTCAGCTGACCGGTCAGGTAGCACTCGTAGGACAGTCGTTCGAGCAGGTCGCCGCGCTCCGCGGGGCCGAGCAGATGCCCCCAACGCAGAGCGGCGCGGTAGTGCTCGGCCGCTTCCCGATGGGCACCGAGGGCGGCCGCCCTCGCCGCGGCGCCCGGAGCGTGGGCGATCAGGTTCGGGCCGTCACCCGCGGCAGCGGCGTGGTGGGCGAGCTGCCGGTCGTCCGCCCCCGACTCGTGGAGCACCGCGTAGGCCGCACGGTGCAGCATCCGCAGCCGCCCCGGCAGCACGCTGGAGACCAACGCCTCCCTCGCCAACTCGTGCCGGAACGCGACCTCGGCCCCACCCCCGAGCAGGACCCCCGCCGCAAGACACTCGTCGACCGCGTCGAGCGCCCCACCGGAGACCGCCGCGAGCACGTCGATCTCCGCCCGGCCCCCGAGTACCGCCGCCGCGGCGAGCGTGTCCTGCGCGGCGGGGGAGAGCCGCGCCGTCCGGGCCAAGACGGCGTCGCGCACCGTCGGCGGCACCGCCCCGTCTTCTCCAGCGAGCACCTCGGTCACGTAGAAGGCGTTGCCGCCGGTGCGTTCGCACAGGGCGGCGACGTCGACGTCGACGCCGGATCTGCGGGCGAGCTCCGCCATCGCGGCCCGGCTCAGCGGCGGGACGCCGAGCCGGTGGACGCTGCGGACGGTCGCGAGCTCGCCGAGCAGTACACGCACCGGATGGCCCACGCCCACCTCGTCGTCGCGGAAGGTGAGCAGCAGCATCACCGGGCTCCCCTCACCGCGTCGCGAGAGGTAGCGGACCAGGTCCAACGTGGCCGCGTCCGCCCAGTGCACGTCCTCGATCAGCCAGACGGTGGGCTCGGCGACGAGCGCCGCGCGCACGGCCGCGAACAGCCGGACCCGGTCGACCGGCGCCCCGCCGTCGGCGGGTAGTTCGACGGCCAGGGCTTCCGCTACCTCGACGAGCGGGCCGAGCGGTGCCGCCGTGGTCGCGCCGTCGCAGCCGCTGCGCAGAACCCGGCACTCAGCCGTCGCCACGAAGTGTGTGGTCAGGGTCGTCTTGCCCGAGCCCGCCTCGCCCCCGACCAGTACGGTCGTGCCCGTACCGGTGCTGGAGTCGGCCAACGCGGATGCCAGTGCGCGCAACTCCGCGGCCCGCTCCAGAATCACGGGGCCGGCCACCGCTAGTGGATCTTGCTCAGCAACGGGCTCAGTTGCTCGGCCATGTCGCCAGCGGTGATCAGGTGACCGGTGACGGTGTCGACGTCGTTGGGGCCGGTCATGTTCTGCTCGGTGGTCACGACGGCTTCGGTGACGAATGCGATGACCGCCGCGATCCGCGTCTGCAGTTCCGGGTCGTCCTTCACCGATTCGCGGATGATGACGGCGATGTTGCGCATGTCCTCCAGCTTGTTGACGAGGATCCTGGAGTCGAGCGCCGTCTTCGGTTCGCCCTTCGCGGTGATCTGGTCGACGACCTCCTTGGCGTCGCCGGAGAAGCTCTCCTTCCATGCGCCCAGCAGATGGCTGTCGTCGGGCTTGGCCGCCACCCGCTTCTTCAGGAGGTCGTCGATCCACGTGGCGCTGTCGACCAGATGTCCGGGGAAATCCGATGCGTAGGGTGAACGCGTCCCCCGTCCCTTGCCGGGATCGACGTGGAGCTCCCAATAGAGGGAGTGGACCAGCCGGAGCAGTTGGTACACGGCCTCGTGCTCGGGACGCTGTTCGTCCAGGGTGCGCGTGCTGAACTCGGCGACGGCGTCGCCCACGCCGTCGGCGATCTTCGCCGCGGCTTCGAAGTGCTTCGGGCCCTGCTTCGCCAGCTTCAGAGCCTGCTGCAGTGGCGTCACGACCATCTTCTGCCAGTCGAGCCGCTTCTTCGACTTCGGCGGTGGTGGCGTCGGCTTCGCCGGCTCGGGTTCAGGTTGCTTCTTCTGCGACGGCCTCGGCCTGAACACCTGACGCTGAAGTACACCGACCACAGCCTGGTTACCGACGGTGCGCTGCAACTGCACGAGGAGTGGGACGGGTCGTCGATCTCCGGCCGCCGAGGTACCGGCATGCCCGCGTGATCGACCCGCGACGTCGCGGGACTCGAACGAACGTGCCACGTGCCGGCCTCCAGACGGTGGCCGTGCTGACCGCCAGGGCCGAAGCTTCCCACTCCGCACGTGACTGCGCTACGGAGCAACCTGGTGGTGTGGCCCGCTCCCGCCCTGCGGTCGAGGTCACCTGCGGCGGTTCGGCCGTCCCCGGGACTCGTGCCTGATCAGAACGGTCGTCTCGGACGCCTGCGAGTAGACGGCGATGGTCGGCAGGCCCGATCCGTCCGGCGGGAGCCAGCGCATGATCGATTGCTCGGGGGTGGCGTCGAACGAGGTCGTGTACCAGCGGGACGGATCGATGACCTCGACGGCCTGCGCGAACGGGTCCCAGTCGTCCGACTCACCCGAGTCTCCGTCGGAGGAGGGTGCCAGATACTCGATCAGGTCGCTGCCGAGCACGTGCGGCAGTGTGGTGATGTCGCGCGGCAGGACGTCCACAATGGTGAAGTCGGTCGACCGCACACACTTGTTAACGCCGGGTGGCGCTGTTTCAGGCTGCCGGTTGCAGGCGCTTCCGGGCCTCGGTGAGATGAAAGCGCTGCTGTCCCAGCCGCCGTCGGTGCTCTACGCGCCCTTCACCACCGGGGCGGACGAGCGGCGGGTGCCGGCCGGCCGCCGGTGACGCTTCGAGAGCGCGGCCTTCCCTGCGTGATCGGTACCGTCGCACACGACGAGAGGGGGCTGGGGTGGCACTCGGCATCGACCTGGGCGGACGGCTCGCCTGGTGACGGCATCGATCGAGGGCATCGGTCAGGCCATCGCGACGCGTCTGGCGGAGGCCGGTGCGGCGGTGGTGGTCAACGGGCGCGACGGATCGCGGGTCGACGCCGCGGTGGCGCAGATCCGCGACGCCGTGCCCGACGCGACCGTGCGGGGCGTTGCGGCGGACCTGGCCGACGCCGCATCCGGGTCGTGTCGATCGCGAGCGACTCGGCGGTCGTGACACCGGTCGAGATGGTGCACTACGGCGTCACGAAGACCGCGCAGCTGGCGGTGACACGCGGGTTCGCGAAGGTCGCCAAGGGGACGGGTGTCACCGTGAACTCGGTGGTGGCCGGCCCGACACACCGCAGGGGTGGAGGAGTTCGTCGAGCAGCTGGTCGGCTCGGACCTGCCGTGGGACGAGGCGCAGCGCACCTTCATGCGTGAGCACAGGCCGCAGTCGTTGCTCGAGCGGCTGATCGAGCCGACCGAGATCGCGAACATGGTCGCCTACCTGAGCTCGGACCTGGCGTCGGCGACGACCGGGGGAGCGGTGCGGTCCGACGGCGGGTACGTCGACTCGATCCTGCCCTGAGCGGATCGAGAAAGGTCGTCGGAGAAGGTCACTGTTCGACGAGCGTCTGTGTACCGAGGACGACCGCGAGTGCGAGGCGCTCGGCGTCCTCGGTGCCGGGCTCGGCGGTGAAGACCATGATGCGCACGTCGTCGGCGGCGACGACGAGGATGTCGCAGTCGAGGGTGATGCGGCCGACCGCGGGATGATCGATGATCTTGTGTCGGGACTGTTCCTGGCGCGGATCGGGGGCGCCGGACTCCCAGAGCTCGACGAATCGCGGGCTCTGCGCGGCGAGCTCCTTGACGAGCCGCGTGAGCGTCCGGTCGGCGGGGTACCGGGCGGCGCTCAGCCGCAGGTCGGCGACCAGTCCTGCTTCGAGGTCGGCATGCTCCTCCGGCGTCTGGACGGCCCGGGTGCCGGGGCCGACGAGGTGGCGCCAGATGGCGTTGCGTTCGATCGCGCGCAGGGTCGAGGTCTCGCCCATGAGCGCGTCGTAGGGGGCGTTGGCGACGAGGAGCGTCCAGGTGGCGTCGTAGACGGCCACCGGCGTGTTCGCCAGCCGGTCGAGGAGGCGCTGGACGCTCGCCGTGATGCGTGACGGAACGACGTCGCGCGCGGGGGCGGCGTGCCCGGCCAGCCGGTAGAGGAGGTCATGTTCCGCGTCGGGCAGGCGGAGGGCGCGGCCGAGCGACTCGACGACTTGCACCGAGGGCGAGGTGGCACGTCCCTGCTCGAGCCGGGTCAGGTAGTCGGCCGATATCCCGGCGAGCCCGGCGAGCTCCTCGCGGCGCAGCCCGGTGGCCCGGCGGCGCCCGCCTGCCGCGGCGTTCATCGGAAGCCGCAGGTCGGTTGGAGACACAATGAAGCGGTGCACGCCATAGTGACGACGTGCCTACGACACCTGCGCTCGGAGACGTCCTCGAAATCGACGACCGTACCCTCCTGGTGTTCGGTCAGGCGCTCGACGTCGCGCACGACCAGCCTGACGCCGCGAACGCCCTGGTGCACCGCGCCGGCGACACGCTGTTCCTGGTCGACACCGGTGTGACGGACGCCTTCCGGGTGGCCTTGCGGTCGGCGGTCGACCGCGTCGGCCCGTGGACCCGCCTGGTCGTGCTGACCACGCACGGCCACCCCGACCACGTCGGCAACAACGATCTGGCCGACGAGCTCGGCCGCGAGCGGAACGTGCCGATCGAGCACTACGTGCCGGCGCGCGACCTGCCGCAGATGCTCGACCCGGCCGCCTACTGGATCCGCTCGTTCTCCCGGGTCGCGGGCATCGTCGCGCTGCCGGCGCCGCCGAAGCTCGCCGGCGACAAGGTCGTGTCGCTCTTCCAGCCCCTGCGTCCCTTCGCCGCGGTCACCCGCACCTACGAGGAGTTGCCGCTCGAGCGGATCGCTCTCGGTGCGGTGCCGATGACCGGATGGTCGTTCGCCGACGGGGCGGTCCAGGTGCTGCGCAGCCAGGGCCACACCGCCGGGCACGTCGTCGTGCACCTGCGCGACAGCGGCCTCGTGCATCTGGCCGACGAGGGCAACGGGCCCTGCGGAGTCATGCAGGACGCCGACCAGCTCAAGCTGCAGACGGTGCTCGGGGCCGTCGCGGCCCTGTTCGAGAACGGCCAGGCCACGGTCCTGACCGACGGCCACACGTTCGCCGTCCGTCGCGCCGACGAGGCCGCCTCGTACCTGAACGGGCTGCTCGACCAGGCGATGGCCCTGCAGCAGCTCGCCTTGTCGGCGACGAAGGACAAGACGCCGGTGGACCCCCACGAGTTCGCCGAGCGGTATGGGCGCGGGGTCACGGAGCTCGGGGTGGGCGGCGCCAATCCCAACCCGATGTTCACCGGGATGACGGCGGTCAATCAGCTCGCCGAGATCGGCCTGCGCCCCGACGGTTCGGAGAGCGGTGCATCGTGGTCGCGACCCGCGCTGGCTAATCCCGCCCCGGTCGCCGGCATGCCCCGCGGCCTCGCCCTTGTTCCCGCCGCGATCGCCATGCTCCGCTGGAAGCTGCAGAAGAAGGACCGGTGAGCACACTCAAATGGGTGACGCCGTGCATCGGCCCGTGACCGTCCGCACATTCTCCGTATCTTCTTGACGGGAAAGTTGCGCTTTGTTGCTGTGATCCGCAGAATGGCGGCGACTCCTCACAGCACCGCAACACGGATGGAAGTGCGCAATGGCACAGCAGACGACCGTCAGGTTCATCGACGACCTCGACGGGTCGGACGCGTCGGGCACCTTCGATTTCTCCCTCGAAGGACGTCAGTACCAGATCGACCTGTCGGACGAGAACGCCGCCAAGCTCCGCGATGTGCTGGAGCCCTATATCGGCGCAGCGCGTAAGGCCGGCGGCCGTGGCCGCACGGCGCGGCAGACGGTGGTGGCGGAAAAGCCGGCCCGGTCGAACCGCGACCAGACGGCTGCGATCCGTGAATGGGCGCGCGAGAACGGCCACCAGGTCAGCGACCGTGGCCGCATTCCGAAGTCGGTCATCGAGGCGTACCAGGCCGCGCACTGATCACCGGCCCTGCCCGTTGCCGCCGAACCGGAGCGGCGACGGGTCAGGGGCGGTCCGTCAGCGATCTGACGTGCTCGGCCACGGCGCCGAGTACGGAAGCGAGCCGTGCACGAACGTCGGCGTCGTCGACGGTGCCGTCGGGCCTGACGGCATCCCGCTTGACCGGAATGCGGATGCAGGCCTGCTCCACGACGTCGGCGTCGACATATCCCAGAACCGTGGCCAACGTCGCCTCGGCGCCTGCTCCCCGGCCGGGATTCCCGACATTGATCCACGCCACCGGGGTGCGGTAGAGCTCGCCGCTTCCCACGAGCCAGTCGATCGCATTCTTGAAGCTTCCGGGCAGCGTCCCGGCGTACTCGGGCGTGCAGAACACCACGGCGTCGGCCGACGCCAGGAGGAATCGCAGCGCGCTCACGGCGCGAGGTGGTTCGGCGTCGTCGTCCGGAACGAAGGCGGGGACGTCGACGAGACGGTCCCAGAGAGTGGCGGCGACGCCGGGGATCTCCAATTCGGCAAGGGTGCGCAGCGCGGCGGTGTTGGTGGACCCGCTTCGCGTGCTTCCCGAGATGAGGACGACGTTCACCGAGTCGTCAGGCGTGGCCATCGGTGACCGACCCTCTCATCAATCGCTCGATCCGGACCGAGATCATGGTTCCGGGGTCAGGAACCGGGCGGGAAGCCTCCTGTGGCGATCGGGCCCCAGCGGTCGATGGTGACGCGGATCAATGACTTGTTCTGCCGGTGCATCGCGGCGCGGTAGTCGTCCCAGTCCGGGTGCTCGCCGGAGATGGAACGGAAGTACTCGACGAGGCCGTCGAGTGCTTCCGGCATGTCGAGCACGTCGGCGTGGCCGTCGATGTGGACGTAGGGGCCGTCCCAGTCGTCGGAGAGCACGCAGAGCGAGACCTTCGGGTCGCGGCGGACGTTCGCGGTCTTCGCGCGCTGGGGATAGGTCGAGATGACGATCCGTCCTGCGGCGTCGACGCCGTACGACAGCGGTGAGCTCTGAGGGCGTCCGTCGCTCCGGGTGGTGATGAGGACGGCGCGGTGGCGGGGCCGGATGAACTCGAGCAACTCGGGGAGTTCCACCCGCTCGGCTTGGGCGATGCGCGGCAACGTCTTCTCCTGGTCCGGCGAGGGTGAGTACGACGAGTGTCCACCTCTGCCCACGTCACCGACGTCTGGGCTCCCAGATGCCGCCGAGGCCTGCAGCGACGATCCGCGCGAGATGCCGGACGTGGCGCGGCTCGACCAGGAGTGCGTTCGTGCCCTGGGCCGACACCGAAGAGCACGACGTAGCGTCGGGCCACCTGCTGGGCGAAGGCGCCCTGCTCGAGTTTGTGGCCCTGCACCACGTCCTTGGCCTTCGTGCCCCGGCCGGCGATCGGTGTGCTGTGCACGGCGGTGTGCAGCTCGCGGGCGATGTCGACGGGATCGGCGTCGCCGCGGACCTGACCGACGGGAGCGGCCTTCCCGGTCTGGCGGAGATGGTCGGCGGCGGACTGCTGGTACTCGTCGGGCAGCCCGACATGGTGGCCGAACTCGTGCGCCGCGATCTCGGTGACGTCTTTGACGCCGTCGATGAAGTAGTGCGCGGCGTCGGTCTGACCCGTGCCCTTGACGAGCGTGACGGTGTTGTCAGCGGGCGAGGCCTCGGTCGGCTGGAAGTCGATCTCCACGGGCGGCCGGGCGGCCGCCGGGGGCACGGGAGACTCGGCCGCGGCGAAGACGTTCCACACCGTCCGGATCCCAGAGAGGATCTTCCCGACCTCGGTCGCCTTGTCGTCGACCGGTCGCGCCGGGTCGTTCTGGAAGTCGTAGGTCACGCGGGCGGCGAGTCTGGCGGGGGCCGTCCGGTCCGGCTCCAGAGCCCAGTCGAAGCCGGAGGGGGTCGCGAACTCCTTGCCCCGCGCCTTGTCGGGGGTGCCCTCCTGCTGCACCCGGCCCGCCCCGGCGCCGGGCACGAGTCGGTCGAGTGCGGCCCACGTGTTGAGGCCGACCTGCCCGTCGACGACGAGCGGGGGGTTGGCCCGCTGGAACGCTCGAACGGCCGTGTCGGTGGCGGCGCCGAAGACGATCGCGTCCGCCCCGGCGAGGGCAGGACCGACGGGGAGTCCACCGCCGACGCCGACCGCGTTGAGTTTCTCGTGCAGTTCGGAGACCGCGGGACCGTGTGACGTGAGCTTCACCGTGGGGTGGGTCGGGACGCCGGGGCGTGGCTGCGGTGTGGGATCAGCGGGGCCGAGCCCGGGAACGGGGCTCACCGAGCCGTCGGGCTGCAGGACTCCGCCGGGTGCCTTCACGTCGAGCTGCGCCCACGTGGCGGCGTCGAGCGTCCCGGACGGCGTCACGCCGTTGGCCGTCTGGAACTTCCGCACCGCGAGTTGTGTCCGCGATCCGAACTCGGCGTCGATCTTGAGTTCGGGCGTCGTTCCGAGGACGTTCAGCTTCTGTTGGGCGACGCCGACCTGCTGGTCGATGTCGCCCAGTCGGAAGATCGGGCGGGTGGTGGCCGCCGGCGCGGTGACCACCTGGCGCGCCGCTATGAGCCCGGCGACGGCGGCGTTCCCCGCTGCCCGCTGGAGCTGCAGGAGCCCGACCGGCGGTCGGGCGACGGCGGACGCCGATCCTGGCTGCGCACCCGGGCCGACCGCCAGAATGATTGCGCTTTCGGGCAACTCCGTCGACCGCACCAGCGGGAGGGGGGCCAGGGTTCAGCCATGGACGAGCGTGTGCCGGGTGGCAACGGGATGAACGGCGCCGAGGCGCTGCTGCGCACCGTTGCGGCCGCCGGCGTGGAGGTCTGCTTCGCGAACCCGGGGACGACCGAGCTGCCGCTGGTGACGGGGTTGGATCGGATACCGGAGATCCGGGCCGTCCTCGGTCTGTTCGAGGGGGTGTGTACCGGGGCGGCCGACGGCTATGCCCGGATGGCCGGCAAGCCGGCGTTGACGCTCCTGCATCTGGGCCCGGGTCTGGCCAACGGGCTCGCGAACCTGCACAACGCGCGCCGGGCCGGCTTCTCGGTGGTGAACCTGGTGGGGGAGCACGCAAGCGGGCATCGCCCGCACGACCCGGCGCGTGTGCGCCAACCACGGCTACCGCATCCTGCAGTTCGAACTGGCCCGGGCCGGGCAGGAACGGCTCGGCCCGGCTGCCGCGGCCCTGACCGACCTCGGCGGTCCCGGGATCGACTGGGTGAGCCTCGCCCGGGGCCTCGGCGTGCCGGCCAGGCAGGTCGGCACCGCCGAGGAGCTCACCGCTGGCCTGGAGTGGGGCTGGCCGAGTCCGGCCCGCACCTCCTGGAGGCCACGTTGTGACGTCAGCGGTACTCGAACGGCCCGACGTCGATTCGTCCGCCCTGAACGCGCGCGGCGCCGTCGACGTCCGTGGTCAGGCCGGTGCTGTTCGGTGTGCTCCCGGCACCGACGACGGTCGGCTTGGCCCGGCTCACGCTGTCGCGGTAGAACGTGGTGAAGTCGGTGGGCTTGACCGGCGGGTAGGAGACGGTCGTCGACCGGGCGAAGGCGTCGTGCGACGACTTGACGGCCGGATCGACCAACGTGCGGTTCGCGGTGTTGTCCGCCGGAGTGCCGTCGATGTACCGCGAGCCGCTCGTCGCCCGCACCAGCACGCTGTTGCGGACCTTGACGTTGGTCGACCGTTTGCCGCCGCCTCCGGCGTTGGTGAAGTTCAGAACGGTTCCCTGGACGCCGGCGACGTAGTCGTTGTCCATGGTGATGTTCGGGATGCCGGTCATCTCTATGGTCTGCCAACCGTAGGTCTCGCAGACGTTGCCGCGGATGACGTAGTCGTGCAGTTCGGCGGCGTTGCGCAGGTTGTTCTGGGCGATGAAGCACTGGCCGGTGACCCGGACGCAGTAGTTGTTCTCGTACAGGATGTTGCTCGAGAGCCGCGGTGAACCGCTGGCCTGGTAGGACTGGTAGCAGTCGGAATGCGGCGAACCGGCACTCTTGCCCGCGTTGATGTCGTGAAAGTAGTTGTTGCGTATGACGTGGTTCGTACCCCATGCCCGCATGGCGTCGACGTCGTCGACGCTCTGGGACTGGAAGAGGTCGAACACATTGTTCTTCTCGACGGTGATGCGGTCGCCACCCCACAGGAAGATGCCGAAGTTGTGCACCCCGGTGATGGTGTTCCCGGCGATCAGGACGTTGCGCCCGCAGCCTGCGCTCTGCTCACAGCCGATGGCGTACCAGATGCCGCGACCACGGACGAGGTTGTTGACGATCTTGTGGCCGGTGCCGCTGAACTTGATGGCGTAGTTCGGGTTCCCGAGCGTGCCGCCGACGACGTTGAAGCCGTCGACGACCGCGTTCGAGCCGGTGACGACGATGTTCTTCAGGCTGACCACACCGTTGGCCCGCACCGTCACGGCCTTGTCGACCGTGAGCGTCGCTGTGGAGTAGTTGCCCGGCTTGACGCAGATGACCGCACCGGCACGGGCGTTCTTGACGGCCGTCTGCGGGTTCGTCGCGGTGGTCACCGTGCAGTCGTCGGTCTTCGGGTTGCCTCGTCCGACCGTTCCGTAACGGATGGGCGTGGCCAGCCCGTTGGGCGCCGTGTTGACGGCGCTGTAGTCGCTGTAGGTCGGCAAGGGTGCCGCTTTCGCGGCGGAGCGCGCGGCCGTCGCCGACGTGCATGCCAGGTTCGACACGGCGCGGCGCACCTGGTTGTCCACGAACGCCGCGCCCTCGTCGAACGTGCACGTGACGTCGCCTGCGACGACGACCCCGGCGCGTGAGGCCTCACCCTGGGAGCTGCCCGACCTGCGGGTCAGGTCCAAATCGAGATGTTGCTCCTCGCTCCGGTGCAGAAGGGCGCCGTTGTGCTTCAGCTCGCGGGTACCCGTCAGACTCAGTGTGTAGAACGGCGCGCCGGCAGGCGGCACGACCTGCTGCGCCGTGCCTTTCTCCGTCGTACAGAGTTGGTAGCCGGCCGCATTGACCGGTGTGCATCCCGTGTTGTCGAAGCCCTGTGGCCCCGGCGGTTGCGCCGCTGCGAGGCCGGAATTGCCGAGGGCGCCGGTGACCAACACGAGCAGGACGACAAACGGGCGGGTAATGCGGAGCAAGGAGTTCTCCGAATGGGTACGCGAAAGCGGAGTACGACCGGGGTGCGCGGGGAGATGTGGTGTGGTTCGCGTGCAGTCTGGCCAGCACGCATGCCGTCGGCACACCGGCGCCGTCGGTTTCACCGGATCGTGGCGCGCCGTCGTGTCCACCGGCCTCGGGATCTGTTAGGCCGAATGGCCGTACCGTTCGGCGACGGAGAGAACCTGCAGCCGAATGACCGTGACCTCGGTCGTTCCCGGGCTTCGCGCGAGTCGTTGAGCGCGGCGATGAGACGATCCGCGCAGGTGCCGGTCTTGCAGGCAGCGCCGCAGTTCTCCGGCCACATCCGTCCGACCGGAGTGCCGCGGCACGCACAGCGGCGCGCACCGCTGATGACGCTTCTCGGCGGGCCCGCGCAGAAACGGACCCTCGCGGTCGGGGGGTTGGCCGTCGGTCTCGTGGCCACGCTGATCATGCTGGCTCATCCGCTCCCCGCCTGGTGCGCGGCGATCGCGATCGCGGTGCGGCTCGTCGGCAGCGGTCAGTACGCCGTCGCCGTCGCGCGGAGGCGGGCGCGCCCGAACATCGTCACGTGGTTCCTGTGGGGCGTGACCCCGATGATCGCCGTCGCCGCACAGGTCGACGGCTATCTGCGCCCGGAGGTCGCGGTCACTTTCGTGCTCGGACTCGGCCCCCTCGTCGTCTCCGCCGTCGCGTTCCGCACGGATCGCTCCGCATCCCACCTCACGCCGTTCACGCTGAGTTGTGCCGCTGCGTCGGTCGCGGGGATCGTCGCGTGGCAGGTCACCGACAATCCCGCCCTGGCCATCGCTTCCTGCGTCCTCGCTGATCTCCTTGCGTCGCTGCCGACGCTGCGGAAGGCGTACGGCGCCCCCGAGAGCGAGTACGCACCGCCGTACCTGCTCTCGATGCTCGCCATGCTGGTCACGCTCGGCACCATCGACGGCGGCGACTTCACCTCGTACGGCTTCCCGCTGTACATCCTGCTGATCAACGTCGCGCTGTTCGCCTTCGCCGCGATGCCGGTCGCCCGGATCGTCGCGGGAACGACGGACACCGAACGGCTGGCGGACGTGGTCAGTCCGGCACGCCCGCGGCGGCACGGGATTCCTCCGGGCTACCGACCGGTGGTGCCGTCGCCGCGGTGACCGCGTCCGCTGCGTGCGTTGACCGTGGTCAGCTGATCGTGCGGCGCGAATCGGCCGGGTTTGGTGCCCGGATGGCTCCCGACGATCAGCCTGGTTGATCGTGCGGCGGGTACGGGCGGGACTTGGCGCCTGGATGGCCCCGGAAGATCAGCTTGGTTGATCGTGCGGCGCGTACCGGCCCGCTTCCCGCGCGCGACTCATGGCCCGGGCCCGCGGTCAGTACCGCGGAGCCCCGCGTCCGTGTCCGGGAACGGCACCGGCGGGAAGGACGCCGGGGGGAAGCTGGCCGTTCACGCCCGGGGTGACACCCGCGACCTGCGCGCCGTGCCGACCCGGACGCGCCGTTCCGGCCGCCTGCTGCTGGGCCGCCCGCTTGGCGGCTGCGGCCTTCTCCCGCGCAGCGTTCTGCTGAGCGCGTTGGGCGGCCGCTTCCTTCTGTGCGGCTGCCTTCTGCGCCGCCTTCCGGGCCTCGGCCTGTGCTGCCTTCGCCTGCGCCGCCTTGGCTTGTGCGGCCTTCTCCCGCGATGCCTTCTCGGCGGCTCGCTTCGCAGCCGCCTTCTCGGCGGCCCTCGCCGCGGCGGCCTTCTGCGCCTCGGCCGCCTTCCGGGCTGCGGCCTTCTCCTGCGCGGCGGCCGCCTCCCGAGCTGCAGCTTTCTCCTGCGCGGCGGCCTGCTCCCGCTCGGCAGCCTTCTGTCGCGCTGCTGCCTTTTCCTGGGCTGCTGCCTCTTCCTGAGCGGCCGCCTTTTCCTGAGCAGCGGCCTGCCGTTGCGCCAGGGCCTGCCGTTGCGCGGCCTCCTCCTGCGCGACCAGCTGCTGCTGCGCGGCGGCCTTCGCCTGTGCGGCTGCCTGGCGTCGTGCGGCTGCCTGCTGTTCGGCTGCCCGGTTCGCCGCGGCCTTCGCCGCAGCTGCCTTCTCCGCGGCGGCCTGGTCCGCTGCCTCGCGCCGGTCGGCTTCCTGCTTGGCCGCGGCCTTGTCCTCGGCGGCCTCCTGCTCCGCGGCCCGCTCTTCGGCGGCCTGGTCGTCGGCCGCCTTCCGGGTGGCCACCCTCTGCTCGGCCTCGCGGTCCTGCGCGGCCTGAGCTGAGGCGGCGCGCTCGTCAGCAGCCTTCTTCGCGGCCGTTCTCGCCGCATCTTCCTTCTCGGCGTCTTCGCGAGCGGCCGCGCGTCGCGCGTCAGCCTGCCGGTCGGCCTTCTCGCGCGCGTCCGCCTCGCGGGCCGCAGCCTTCGCCGCGACCGCCTGCGCCGCGAGCCGGCGGAACGCCGCCTGCTCGGCCGCCGCTCGCTGCTCGGCCGCCGCTCGCTGCTCGGCCGCCGCTCGCTGCTCGGCGGCCTGCTCCGCCGCCGTCGCCTCGTTCACGGCCCGCTGCGCCGCGACTTCGTCCACCACGGCTGCCGCGCGCTGGCGGGCGTCGGTGGCAGCGCCGGCCACGGGCAGCTCCGGCGCCGGATCCACGCTCAGGACCGCCGCGCGTGCCACCTGCCGGGGTGGCGACGCGGCGTCGGGCAGGCCGGCCGTGACCCGGGCCGCACTCAGGGCTCTCAACGGAACGGGCGTCCGTCCGGTGGCGACGGCCGTGGCGCTGAGGGCGACCACGACGACCAACGCGGAGAGCCCAACCCGGCTCGCCGCCCTGAGCATGTCGAGCACGTGCGTCCACCGTGCCATCACGCGGTCAAGGTACGGCAGAGCGAACGGCGTTGACCAATTGAAGGAAAACCGCAAAACGTACCGCGGATGGCGGTTTCGCGACGATCAATCATCACATCGTGCGACGGGCAACCTGCCGCCCATGCGGTGGCGGCCGCTCCGGTCCGGATGCCTTCGGTCGTCGTACCGTGATCGGACTGTCGACGGGACGAGGTGAGAGATGATCTTCGAGGGACTGGTGAAGAGTCTCGTGCTGCCTGCGGGATTCCACCCGCCGACCGAGCTCGTCCACGACGACCTGCGGGCCACCGTGCTCGGTCGCGCGGACCTGGACGAGGACGTGCGCGGCATCAACGACAGCCTCGAGCTGATCCAGCGGACCCGCGGCGGCGGGTGGCCGACCGAGGCGGTGACCGAGGAGTTCGATTTCGTCGACCTCGTGTGGCACGAGTGCGAGTTCCGGGAGGGCTACTCGTTCTCCTACGCCGTCTACGACACGGGCGGCGACTACGTGGGCTGCTGCTACCTCTACCCGATCGGCAGGCGCACGCCGCTCTCCGAGCAACTGCTCGCCCACGACGTCGACGTGAGCTGGTGGGTCACGCCTGCAGCCTACGAACGCGGGCACTACGTGACGTTGTACCGGGCGTTGCAGCGCTGGGTCGGGGAGTCGTTCCCGTTCGTCAACCCTCACTACTCCAACCGCGAGATCCCGGCCTGACCCGTGCGGCCCGGCAGACACGATGGGGGGTCGGCACTGCCGGCACGGTCGGGTTCTCCGGCAGCATGACCGCCGATGCCGATCGGCGTCACCTGGGTCGGCTGACTGGAGGCCGCTGCGTGTCGGACGCCGGGGCGACACGGGGCGACGCCTGCTTCGACGTCCGGCTCGACTACGGCGCGGTGGGCGACGGCGGTGCCAACGACGGGCCGGCGGTGCAGGCAGCGCTCACCGCGGCGGGCACGGCCGGGGTGCCGGCCGTCGTCCACCTCCGCGCGGGCACCTACAGCACCGACCGCTGCCTCGACGTGCCCGACAACGTGACCGTCAGAGGCGACGGCATCGGTCGGACGATCATCAAGGGCCGCTCCGGGCTGGCGTCGGTCCGGTCGGTGAACGGCGGATACACCCTGCTCGGCCAGGCGTCGGGCGCGTCGGAGAACATCGCCGTGCGGGACCTGACGGTCGACGCACATCACGCCGGTGTGGGCGTGACCTCGTCGTCGACCTACCGCGAGCATTCGTCGATCGTCGACTTCCGCGGCATCGCCGGGCTGACCTTCGAGAACGTCGAGGTCAAGAACGGCTGGTTCTGGCATCTCACCTCGTGGCACTCGAGTGACGTCATGGTCCGCAACTGCCGAGTCACCGGTCCGGGGACGACCGGGATGTACGACCAGTGCGACGGCATCCACCTCGCGAGCGTGACCCGGGGCAGCATCATCGGCTGCCACGTCGATCAAGGAGCCGGGCAGGACGGCGACGACGGAATCGCGATCCACGTCTTCCCGGGCGACGGCGCCTGCACGGACGTCGTCATCGCGGACAACATCGTCCGCGGCGGCCACCACGGCTCGGGGATAGATCTCGCGAACTCCGACGGCGTCATCACCGGCGTCACGATCGGTAACAACGTGATCTGGGGATGCCGTCGCGAGGGCATCGCGACGAACTGGTTCTCCTCGTTCACCGGCTCCACGCAGGACGTCGTGATAGCGAACAACGTGGTACGCGACTGCGGGGCCGGCATCGTGCTCGGCGACAGTTCGGGAAACGACGCCCCGTACAGGAACTTCGTGGTGAGCGGGAACCTGTGCAGCCGCAGCGGAGGCGCACCGTCGCAGGTGTCGACGGCCAACTCGTCGAACATCAACCTCGTGAACAACTACACCGGCGCGTGACGGTCCGCCGGACCCCGACCGGTTGACGTATTCCCGTATGGGAATACGATCGGCGGCGTGGCACGCGCAGCGACGACGTCGGACGTCTTCAACGCGATCGCCGAGCCGCAGCGTCGGGACATCCTGGCGCTGCTGCGGGCCGGTGAGCGGCCGGTGACCGACCTGGCTCAGGAGCTGGGGATGAGCCAGCCGGGGGCGTCCAAGCACCTGCGGGTGCTCCGGGAGGTGGGGCTGGTGCGGGTCCGCGAGGCCGGCAAGCAGCGCCTCTACGGCCTGGACGCCGGCGGGCTGCGGCCGGTCCACGAGTGGGTCGGCGGCTTCGAGCGGTTCTGGAACGAGAGTTTCGACCGGCTCGACACCTACGTGCAGGACCTCAAGCGGACGGAGGAATGACCGATGGCAGGGGCGAGGCAGGAAGCGGAGCCGTCGACGGCCGACCGGGAGATCGTGATCTCCCGGGTCGTCGACGCCCCGCCGGAGCTGGTGTTCGAGGCGTTCACACAGGTCCGCCACCTGTCGCGGTGGTGGGGTCCGGAGGGGTTCAGCACCACCACACGGTCCTTCGAGTTCCGCGAGGGTGGAGCCTGGGACTTCGTGATGCACGGGCCGGACGGGACGGACTACCAGGAGTGGATCACGTGGACCGAGATCGCCGCGCCGGAGCGGATCGCGCTGCTGCACGGTGAGTCCCGCGACGACCCGAACGCCTTCGAGTCGGTCCTCACGTTCGCGCCCGACGGTGCGGCGACCCGGATCGAGATGCGCACGGTCTTCCCCACCAGGGAACTGCGCGACGAGGCGGTCGAGAAGTACCGCGCGATCGAGGGCGGCCGGCAGACCCTGAGCCACCTGGCGGCCTACGTCGTCGAGATCGTTGCGAAGAGAGGGGAGGGCTGATGGCCGGCAAGGTGTTCTTCAGCGTGTCGATGTCGCTGGACGGTTTCATCGCGCCGGAGTCCAGCGAGGACCTGATGGGGCGGCAGTGGATGGAACTGCAGCGGTGGATATTTCCGACTCGGTTCTTCCGGGAGAACCTGACGATCGGGAAGGGCGGCGAGGAGGGGCGCGACAACGACATCGTGCAGGAGACCTATCTGCGCACCGGAGTAAGTGTGATGGGCAAGCGCATGTTCGACGCCGGCGAGCGGATGTGGCCGGAGGAGGCGCCGTTCCACACGCCGGTCTTCGTCGTGACGCACGAGAAGCGTGACCCCTGGGAGCGGCCGGGCGGGACCACGTTCCACTTCGTCAACGACGGCATCGAACCCGCGCTCGAGCAGGCCCGCGAGGCCGCCGGTGACCGGGACGTCCGCATCGCGGGCGGCGGCGAGACGATCCTGGAGTACGTGAACGCCGGCCTCGTCGACGAGTTCTCGATCGCGCTCTCACCGGTGCTGTTCGGCTCCGGGATCCGCCTGTTCGAGGGCGTGGACGCGGGCCGCGTGGCCCTGGAGCCGGTCCGTTCCGAGGCGTCGTCGCGGGTGACGCACCTGACCTACGCCGTGCATCCGCGGTAGGCGCGAAGGTTCAGCCCAGTGCCGGCGCGATCGTCCGGATGAGCTCGACGACGGTGCGTGCCCCGCTGCGGTCGGGGTCCTGGTCCGGGTCGTAGATCGCCAGACTGAGCCCGGCGCATCCGCCCGCACCGGCTGCCGTCGACAGCAGCGTCGCGAGTTGTGCTCCGGTCAGCCCGCCGGGATCGTCGGCGACGTCGGGCAGGCCCTGGGCGGGGAACTCCACGGGGTCGAGCACGTCGAGGTCGACGTGCAGCCACCAGCGATCTGCTGCCGAGGTCACGTGCTGCACCGCCGCGCGGGCGGTGCCGATCGGGTCCGCGGCGACGTCGTCGACGTCGGCGAGCCAGATGCCGTGGTCGCGGAGCGAGCCGACGTTGAACTGCCGGCGCCAGTCGCGGTCACGCGGGCCGAGCACGGCGAGCCGGTCCGCGGTGAGTGTTCCGCGGCGGTGCGTGAGCGGCCCGCGGAGGAGGCGGCCGGTCAGTCCGAGCAGCAGCCCGATCTCGGTGTTGGCGGCCTCGCCGTCCTCCGACACGTCCAGAGGCATGGTGTCCTCGTGGCCGTCGACGAACAGGAGGCCGCCCCCGAAGGCGGGGACCGAGCCGAGAAGGGTGGTGCAGTCGCCGCCGTACAGCACCGGCATCCGTCCCTCGGACAGCGCGGCCCGGACTCGGGTCTCCACGGCGCCGGTCATCGCGACCAGCGCAGCCTCGTTGATCAGGCTGGTCGCTGCACCGCGTTCCGGCCGGCCTGCCGGGATGTCGAGGTCGCCGCCGTCGTGGACGTCGTGCCCGGCGAACGAGCCGGCGATGCCCGCCTCGCGCAGTACCGCTGATGTCCGGGCCTGGTTCCCCGGCCGTCCGTAGCCGTCGAACGGCACGCCGATCAGCTCGATCCTCGCCATGGCTGGATCATGCCCGGCGAACGAGCCGGCGGGTCTCCAGGAGGGCCGCGACGGCGAACCCGCCGCCGCCCGCGACGGCGAGGACCCAGAACAGGCCGGGCGTGCCGAGGAAGAGGGCCGCGGTGGAGGTGAGACCGGTGATGGCGAGGAACAGTGCGGCGAAGGCGCTGACCCACGAGAGTCCGAGCAGCTTCGCGGAGAGCACGTCGTGTCGGCCGGCGCCGCGCTGAGCCCTGTTGGCGGCGAGAGCAGCGAAGACGGTGCCGGCGGCGAGGCTGATGCCGAGGAGGGTCGTCGGCAGCCAGGGCGGCAGGGCGATCAGCGGGTCGGGCCCCAGTGAGACGGCGGAGGCGCCGTGGCCGAGCACGTAGGCGAGCCCGAAGCTGGTGTAGGCGGCGCGGCTGTCGATGTCGATGCTGCGGGTGGACGCGGGCGCGGCGGGGGAGGGCAGGGTGGCGGTGGTCATGACGTCTCCTCTGAGGTGGGCCTCGGTCGGTGCCGCGGCCGGATGGGGTGGGTGACGGTGGCGCGCGGTCAGGCGTCGGGGACGATGACGACCTTGCCGGCGACGGTGCGTGATTCGGCCAGTGCCAGCGCCGATCCGGCCTCGGACAGCGGGAACCGCGCGGCCACCTGAGGGCTGAGGACGCCGTCGGCCAGCAGCGTCAGCACCGAGGTGAGGTCGTCGCGCAACCGGTCGCGGAAGGCGCCGAGACGGCGGCGGCCCGCCCAGAAGTTGTAGAACGTCGCCGACCGGCCGTTGGGCAGGACGTTCCAGGCCACGAGCCGGGCGATCAGCGTCAGCACCGGGAGCCGGGAGTCGCCCTCCGCGTCCTTCGTTGCCGCCGTCCCGTAGGACACCAGTGCTCCGCCACGGCGTAGCAGGCGCCACGAATCGACGATGCCGGGGCCGCCGACGTGGTCGAACACCGCGTCCACGCCGTCCGGCGCGATCTCGCGAATTAGCCGGTACATGTCGGGATCGTGGTAGTCGACGGGGGTCGCGCCCAGCTCGCGCAGGGCCGGATGGTGGCGCGGCGAGGCGGTTCCGATCACGGTGATCCCGGCGTGGCGGGCCAGCTGCACGAGCGTCGACCCGACACCACCGTTGGCACCCAGGACCACGATCGTCGCTCCGGGGCGGACCCGGGCGGTCCGATGCAGCATCTGCCAGGCCGTGATCCCGTTGACCACGACGGTCTCGGCGTCGGCCGCGTCCACTCCGTCCGGCACGGGTACCAGGTCGGCGACGTCGATCAGCTGGTGGGACGCCCAGCTCCCGGTCTTGGTGACCGCGGCGAACCGGCGCCCGATCATGGCGGGATCCACGTCGGGTCCCGTGACGGTCACCGTGCCGACGACGTCGTAGCCGGGCACGAAGGGAAACGGCGGCTGGTTGTAGTACTTGCCGAGGCGCATCTGCTGCTCGGCGAACGAGACGCCGGTCGCATCCATCCGCAGAACGGCCTGGCCGGCCGCAGGAGCCGGGAGGTCCCGGGCGTGGACCTGCAGGCCGCTCGACTCGACCCTGCCCGGCAGGACGATCTCGGTGGTGCGGGTGGTGAGCGTGGTGTCGTTCATGGAAGCCTCCCGGAGCTCGTTGAGCTAACAGATGTAAGGCTACGCATGTTCGTCTTCGAAATACAAGGCTAACGCCAGTAAGCTTTGGATTGTAAGGTGATGTCATGCCCAGTGAGCGGATGACCGCGACCCGTACCCGCAACCGCCGTGGTGAGGGTGCGCAGCTGCGGGACGACATCGTGGCCGCGGCCGTCGCCCTGCTCGACGAGACCGGCGACGAGTCGGCCGTGACCCTGCGCGCGGTCGCCCGGCGGGTCGGGATCGCAGCGCCCTCGATCTACCGCCACTTCGCCGACCAGCCCAGCATCATGCTGGCCGTCGTCCAGCAGGCTTTCGACGAACTGAACGCGGAGCTGTACGGCGCGCTGGACGTCGCAGGCGACGACCCCCGGACGCGGTTGTTCGCCGTCTGCACCCGCTACCTGGAGTTCGCACGCAGGCATCCCGGGCGCTACCGCACGATGTTCGGCGGCCTCTGGATGCCGGACCTCGAGGCGAGCTCGCTGACCGAGGCCGACCTGCACGCGCTGGGGCGGGTCAGCATGGAGGTGCTGGTCGAGGTCCTCGGCGGGTGCGTCGCAGCGGGGATCGCCACGACGACGGACGTCTCCGCCGATGCGGTCGCGCTCTGGGTGGGCCTGCACGGGCTGGCTCACCAGCAGTCGGTGACCGTCAGCTTCCCGTGGCCGCCGGACATCGAGGAGCGTCTCGTCGTCGCGCTGGCGCACCTGACCGACGGCTGAGCCGGGCGGCGGTGCGGCAGGCTGAGGAGATGGTGGCGGTGCGGTACGCACAGGTCCACGGACTGCGGATGGCCTATCGGGAGGTCGGGCGCGGCGATCCCGTCGTGTTCCTGCACGGCAACCCCACGTCGTCGTACCTGTGGCGGGACGTCCTCGGCCGGGTCGAGCACCGAGGCCGCTGCCTCGCGCCGGACCTGGTGGGCATGGGTGCGTCGGACAAGCTGCCCGGAGCCGGACCGGGCAGCTACCGGTACGTCGACCACCGCCGCCACCTCGATGCCCTGGTCGACGAGCTCGGTGTGCAGTGCTCGCCGAGAACGTCTTCGTCGAGAAGGTGCTGCCGGCGGGGACCCTGCGCCGGCTGACGACCGACGAGATGGACGCTTATCGCACTCCGTATCGCGAGCCGGGGGAGTCGCGGCGGCCGACGCTGACGTGGATGGCGGCGTCGCCCGTGCCGAAGCTGTTCGTCAACGGCGACCCCGGTGCACTGCTCACGGGGCCCCTGCGCGAGCAGTGCCGACGGTGGCCCGCGCAGGAGGAGGTCACCGTGCCGGGCCTGCACTTCCTGCCGGAGGACTCGGCACCGGCGATCGCGAGCGCGCTGGACGCCTGGCTCGGGCGACTGGCCTGAACACGGCTCTACACGGCGACGGGCTGGGCCAGTAGGTCGCGCACGGTCTGCGGTTCGCGACCGAGGAGCTCGCCGAGCAGTGGGTCGACGCCGGCGAACCGGCCTTCGGCTGCGGCCAGGTACATGCCGAGGGTGAAGTGCGCCGCGAACTCGTTCATGCCCTGGGTCACCTGCGCCGCGATCCACTCGTCGGGATCGGAGACGACGCACGTGATCTCGTCGCCGGTGAGCTCCGAGGCGATCACGGCGACGTCCTGAAACGTCGGTGCGGAACCGGCGGTGAGGGTCGTCGGACCGTCGTAGGCGCCGTTCGAGGCGATGACGACGGCGGCCGCCTCGGCGGCGTCTTCGCGTGCGGTCCACGAGACCGGCCCGTCGGCCGGAACGGGGATGACGCCCGTCTCCCGCCACGACCCTGCCAGCCAGTTCAGGCTGTGCGCGTAGAAGCCGTTGCGCAGGGACGTCCAGGCGACGCCGGATTCGGCCAGCAGCCGCTCGGTCGCGGCGTGGACGCGCGCGGGGGCGAAGGCGCTGTCGATGCCCGCGCCCTGGTGGCTCGTGTAGAGGATGCGTCCGACGCCGACGGCCATGGCCGCCTCGATTGCGGCACGGTGCAGGCTCACGGCGTCGGCACCCGGGTCGTTCGACGACACGAGGAGCAGCTGGTCGGCGCCCTCGAAGGCACACGGGAGCGAGCCCGGATCTCCGTAGTCCCCGCGGCGGACGCCGACCCCTCGCTCGGCGAACCGCTCGGCCTTCGCCACGTCGCGGACGGCGACGGTGATCTCGTCGGCGGGAACCCGTTCGAGGAGGTGGTCGACAGTCGCGCCGTTGAGTGCGCCGGTGGCACCGGTGACGATGATCATGACGAAGCCCTTCGTCGGCGGGGATCCCGCAGCTGTTATCGACGGTATCACGACGGTGATATCGTCGATACATGACCGACGTAGCAGCTCGTCAGGACGTTCGATCGAGCATCGTCGACGCGGCGTCACGTCTGCTGCAAGACGAGGGCGCGCAGGCGGTAACGACACGCGCCGTCGCGCAGGCGGCCGGGGTGCAGGCGCCGACCATCTACCGGTTGTTCGGCGACAAGGACGGCCTGATCGACGCCGTGGCTGAGCACGTCATGGCGACCTACGTGGCTGAGAAGACCGCCGTGGCGGACGCCGAAGCTCGAGCTGAGGGCGATCCCGCCACGGACCTGCGATCGGCGTGGCAGATGCATGTCGAGTTCGGTCTGGCGAACGCCCAGCTGTATGCGCTGCTCAACACCCCGGACCGCGCGTCGCGGTCGCCGGCGACGACAGCCGGCCTCGACGTACTCCGCAAGCGCGTGCGGCGGATCGCCGCCGCCGGACTGCTGCGCGTCGACGAGCAGCGCGCCCTGGACATGATCCATGCCGCCGGGACCGGCACGATTCTGGCCCTGCTGGGCACACCCGCACACGAGCGCGACCTCGACCTGCCCGACGCGATGTTCGACGTCCTCGCCGCCGGCATCCTGGCCGCGCGGCCGGCGACGGACGACTCGTCAGTGGGAACGGTCGCCGTCACGTTCATGACCGTGCTACCCGAGCTCCCGGCACTCACCGACGCCGAGCGCACGCTCATGGCCGAGTGGGTCGCCCGATCCCTCGTCGGCCTGCGACCCTGAGCCGGTGGGTCCGTGGTTCGGTCAGAAGGGCACGCCCGTGGTGTGTGCGGCACGGACCGCCGTCGCCACGCACGTCACGAACCGTCGGATGCGCCGCACCCGCGGCACCGTCCGGGGGCCTGCCGCAGTGGGCTGCGCAGGCTGATCAGCGGATCCCGGCGACGCGGTGGCAGCCGGGACAGGAGCGGCGCTCATGGTGCTCTACCTCGAAGACTCGATCAGTCGGACGGCGCTGTTCCGCGGAGAGACCTCGGCGGGAGGTCAGCGACGCGGCGAGGCTCCGCGACACAGACGGTCGTCGATCGACAGTTGGTCCATCGCCAGCAGGCACACGCAGAACGCGTGACGCGTGGCGGGACCGGTGGGCACGCGACAAGTTCATCACCCCGCCGACCCCGCGCGCAACGTCGTCGTCGGTGCAGTTCACGGGGTGGCGATCACCGCGCGGTAGAGCCGGTCGTACTGCTCGGCCCGGTCGCGGTAGTACTCGCAGTGCGCGGACACGGGGTTCAGCGTCGCCGCGGTCGGGACCGGGGCTCGCGGCGTGTCCGGCGCCAGCACCTCCAGCGCGTGCAGCGCGGTGCCGTGCAGCGTCGCGCGCTTGAGCGTCACGGGTTCCACCGGGGTGCCGAGGACGTCGGCCAGTACCTGCAACCAGCTCGGCAGGTCCTGGGTCACCCGGCCACTGGCCAGGATGCGGGTCGGGTTGGCGGTGGTGCGCAACTGCTCGGCGATCCGTTGGTAGGACAGGGCGACGCCCTCCATCGCTCCGCGGAACAGCTGAGCGCCGGTGGTGGCGGTGGAGGCGCCGGTGATCACGGCACGGGCGTTGGCGGCCCACCCGGTCGAGCGTTCGCCGGACAGGTAGGGGAGGACCAACGGCGTCGTCGGCTCGGGGGCGGCGGTCATCAGCTGGTCGGGGTCGACGCCGGCCAGTTGCACGGTGTCGTGCAACCAGGTGACGACCCGGCCGACGTCGTTGAGCGCTCCGCCCAGCAGGGATCGGCGGGCGTCGACCCGGTAGCACCACAGACCCGACGGGATCTGCTCGGGAATCTCGGGAACCAGCACACGGATCGCTCCGCTGGTCGCCGCGGCCACTGCGGCGGTGGTCTCGTCGGCGGCGCCGGCACCGAGATTGCTGGCGAAGCCGTCGGAGATGGGGGCGAACCAGTGCGCGCCGGCGAGGACGGGCCAGCGCTGCGTCACGGCGTCGTCGACGTCGATCAGCGGTCGGTCCGGATCACGCACCTCCGACAGCTGGTCGGCGCCGATCCCGGCGGTGGCGAGCATCCCCGGGTCCCAGCGTCCGGTGCGACGGTCGAGCAGACCCGTCCAGGCCGCCGTGGCCGTGCCGGCTGCCGTCGACCCGAGCAGGCGGAGGTAGGCGTACTCACCCAGCGACAGCCAGCGCCGGGCCGCGGCGAACCGGTCCGGGTCGGTCTCCCGCAGCCATCGCAGCCGGGCAGGGAGGTAGCTGCTGTGCAGCCGGCAGCCGGTGCGCTGCTGCACCTCCGCCTCGTCGAGCTCGCTACGCAGGGCCGCCACCTGCTGTCCGCACCGGGAGTCGGCGTAGGTGTAGCAGGGGGTGACAGCCCGCCCGTCGGCGTCGACCCCGATCAACGAGGAGGCGAACGTGTCGAGTGCCACGCCGGCGATGCGGCCCTGCAGCGGCTCGACGGCCAGCCCGGCGATGATCTGTCCCAGCTCGTCGACCACCTGGTCGGGGTCGATCTCGCTCGCGCCGTCCGCGCCGGTGCGGAACGCGTGCGGCACCTTTTTCCGACCGCCCTGCACCGGTCGGCCTGCCGCGTCGTAGACGTCGCCCCGGCTGGCCGTCGACCCGACGTCGAGAGCCAGGACGAGGGGGTCCAGCGCGTCGTCCCGGCTGACACGACTTCCGTTCCCGGGCATCCGGCCTCCACCCTCTGTCGACACCGACATGCGAATCGGCACGCTACCCCCAGTCGGGGCATCTCACCGTGCTGCGATCACCTGCTCCAGCAACGTGATCGCTTCCTGCTTCTTGTCGCCGATGTCGGTGCCGCCGGAGTTGAACACCTCGACCAGGATCAGCGAACTGTCGACGACGGCGATCGCCCCGCTGCGGCCGGAGCCGCCGAAAGCCTCGGCCCGTTCACCGACCGGGATCGCCTCGGGGGTCGCCCCCTGTGTGGCGGCATCGGAGGCGAAGCTCTGGAACTGCTCGTCGGCGACGAGTGCCGCGCCGGTCGTGATCTGCACGTCCGCGCCCGTGGACTTGTCGACGGCGAAGTAGCTGCACCCCTTGGCGACCACGACGTTCCCACTCGCCACCAACGTCACCGGCGACCCCACGATCGACGACACGTCCTGTTCGGCCGGGCACTTCGCCTCGCCGAAGGGCCAGGCACCCCCCGCGACCTCGGTGACCGCCGTGACCCCGCGGTAGACGTAGTACGCGCCGATGCCGCCGCCGATGAGCACGAATGCCACCGCCACGACCACGGCGACGACGCAGCCGCGGTTCCTCGTCCGCGGCGCCGGAGCAGGCTGCTGCGTGTACTGCTGATACGGCGCGGCTTGCGGGGGTTGCGGCGGGTACCACCGACCGTCGGAGGCCTGCCACCAACCGGGGCCTTGAGGTTGCGTGGACATCGGCGGCTCCTTCGCGGTGGTGCCCGGGAAGAGTAGAGCTCCGTGATCTCAGTTCAATCTCTTGTGGACAGAGACGCACCTGCGGGAGGGGAGTGCGCCGACGAGGACGCGATGTGACGGAGTCGGCGGGGTACGACGTCGGGTGAGTGGTCGCCTGCTGTCGCGTGATGTGCTGTATTGGAGAATGGGCAATCCCCATAGGAACCAACGAGAAGCGGAACATGGCACAGGTCACCAAGGTTCGACTGGTCGATGACATCGATGGAAGCGAAGCCGACGAGTCGGTCGAGTTCACGCTCGACGGCATGTCCCTCGAGATCGACCTGAGCAAGGACAATGCCGCGAAGCTACGCGATATTCTCGCCCCGTACGTCGCCGCCGGTCGACGCGGCGACCGGCGGCCGGCTCGTCGGCAGCAGCGCGTGGAGAAGGCACCGGCGGCACCGGCGGCACCGCGGGAGTCCACCGGGCCGATCCGGGAATGGGCTGCGGCGAACGGTTTCACGGTGTCGGACCGCGGTCGCATCTCGGCCGAGGTGACGGAGGCCTACCAGAAATGGGGCGAGCGCAGAGCCGAGAAGCCCGCGCGGCCGAAGATCGCCGACCCGTTCCAGGTCACGTCGGTCTGAAAGAGACAGGTGTCGAGGGGCCAGCGCTGTGCGCTCCGGCCCCTCGCCCTGATCACGGCTTGCCCGGCTGAGCCGTCAGCTCCCGTGGGTCTTCGCCTCGTCGATCCACGTCTGGCAGGTCTTCTCGGAGAGCCCGACGACCTTGCCGTGCCTCTCCTCGATCGTCTCCTTGAGCTTGGCCGCGTTCCGGTGCCGCAACTCCTTGATCGAGTCGACGCCGATCTCCTTCAGCATCGCTGCGTGCTTGGGCCCGATGCCCTTGAGTTCGGCGAGGTCGTTCTCCACAGCCACGACGGTCGTCCCTTCGTTCGGAAGTTTTCCGGGCGCCAGCATGCTCGCCACGGGCGGTGGCCGCCAGTGGTGATCCTTTAGTGGAGCCTCCGGACGACTCGCCAGGCGGCCGGTGACGGGATTGCGGGGCCGCGCCGCCGGGAAGGCGGGGGGCATGAGAGCTGCCGCCTACACCGCCATCGGAGCCGCGCGCGACGTCCTCACCATCAGAGAGGTCGACCGGCCCGATCCCGGCCCCGGCCAGGTCCGCGTCCGGGTGCAGGTCTCGGCCGTCAACCCGACCGACACCAAGACCCGTGACGGCACCACGCAGCGCCCGTTCGACGGTCTGCGGATTCCGCACCAGGACGGTGCAGGCGTGATCGACGCCGTCGGCGCGGGTGTCGACCCGGGGCGCGTCGGGCAACGCGTGTGGGTCTGGCTCGCCTCACCCGGCGGGCCGGGCGGGGCGCCGCTGGCCGAGTGGGGGACCTGCGCCGAGTACACCGTGGTGCCGGAGTACCAGGCGACGCCGCTGCCCGACGGGGCGTCGGACGACCTGGGCGCCTGCCTGGGAGTACCGGCCATGACCGCGTACCACTGCCTGACCGCCGACGGCCCGGCCGACGGGCTCACCGTCCTGGTCACTGGTGGGGCGGGTGCGGTCGGGCACTACGCGATCGAGCTGGCCCGCTGGGCCGGGGCCCGGGTGGTGACCACCGTGAGCGGGCCCGAGAAGGCCGAGCTGGCGCGGAAGGCCGGCGCGGAACACGTGGTCAACTACCGCGAAGGCGATCCAGCGGCCGCCATCCTCGACGCGGTCGGGCAGGTCGACCGCGTCGTCGAGGTCGCCATCGGCCAGAACCTCGACCAGGACCTGAAGGTCATCCGCGTCGGCGGTGCGGTCGTCAGCTACGCCGCGGGCTCGGACGACCCGACGGTGCCGGTCCGGGTCGCGATGACCGCGAACGTGAACCTGCGGTTCGTGTTGCTCTACGGGGTGCCGCACGACGTGTTGCGGACGGCCGCGCAGCAGGTCACCCAGGCCGTCGCGGCGGGGGCACTCACCGCGCTGCCGGTGCACCGCTTCCCCCTCGACGAGGTCGCCGCGGCCCACGAGGCCGTGGAGTCCGGGGTGACGGGAAAGGTGTTGGTGGACATCGGCTGACACCCGCGGACGGGCTTCGCGCCGGCCCATGATCGGCGTTCGGGTGGCAGAAGCTGCACAGCTGCAGCTTCTGCCGCCGAACCGTCGATCACATGCGTTGCGGCCGCGCGGATCTCCTGCGCATCTTCGCCATGCCCTTCCTCCGCCTGCGCACAGGAGATCAGGTCCGGCACTGGTCCGGGCCCACCCCGACGCGTGAAAGGCGCGCTGTCGCTGCCAGCTCGAGATCAAACAGCAATGGCGCGCCCTTGAGGCGTATCCCTGCGGGGCATCCACCCGGCGTCAGTCGTTCGACACGGGCCCCAGCAACCGGACCTCCTCGGCGTCCATCCCCGCCTGCAGCTCGCGCAGCACGATGTCGTCGATCTCGTTGGCGTCGCGCAGGGCGGTGACCGCCTGCCGCTTCTCCCAGAGCACGGCGAGCCGCAGCCGCCGGTCCAGGTCCCGCATCGCCCCGGTCTCGCCGGCGTCGTCGGCGGCGAGCTCGCGGTACTCCTCGTACTCGGTACGCAGCCGGTCGAGGTGTGCGCCGTCGACGCCGAGATCGGCCGCCAGCCGCGGCAGGGCGGCGAGGCCGGCCTCGGCGGCGCGCACACGGGCCAGCGCCAGCTCCTCGGCGCGGCCGGTGTCCTCGGGCAGCCGGGCCCAGCGCACGACGAGGGGCAGCGTGGTGCCCTGCACGAGGATGGTCAGCAGGATGACCACGGCCGCAACGAACACGATCAGGTCGCGGTCGGGGAACGGCGCACCGCCGGCCACGGTCGCCGGGACGGCGAGCGCGGTGGCCAGCGACACCGCGCCCCGGAAGCCGGACCAGCCGCCGACCATGCGCTGGCGCCATCCCACGCGCCGCGTGCGCTGCACCGCCCGGCGGTCGACCGCGCGGATGACGTAGGGGGTGGTCTGCACCCACAGCAGGCGGGTACCGATGACGACCCCCGTGATGGCGACCGCGACCCCCAGCGCCCCGACGAGGGTCTTCCCGTCGAGGCTCTCCACCACCCGGCGGAACTGCAGGCCGACCAGGACGAACAGGCCTCCGTTGATCATGAAGGTGGCCAGGTCCCAGAACGCGAAGGCCGCAACCCGGGACCGGGCGCGGATGACGCGCGGCGACGCGTGGGTGAGCACCAGACCGGCGACGACGACCGCCACCACGCCGCTGGCGTGCACGAGCTCGGCGAACAGGAAGGCGAGGAACGGCGTCAGCACGCTGAGCGTGCCCTCCCGCTGCGGGTCGTCGAGCCGGCGGCGGACGAGGACGACCAGGCCGCTGGCAAGCAGGCCTGCGGCGATGCCGCCCGCGTAGGAACCCACGAAGCTGCCCGCGATGGTGAACGGTCCTGTCGACACCGCGCCGACCGCTACCGCCGTCGCCACCCCGAACAGGACCAGCGCCGTCCCGTCGTTGATCAGACTCTCGGCGCGCAGCGTCGTCAGAGTCCGCCGCGGGAGACGCTTCGCCAGGCCGGCCACCGCCGCCGCATCCGTCGGCGCGAGCACCGCGCCCAGCACCCACGCCGCCCGCGGGTCCATGCCCAGTGCCCGCCCCGCGTAGGCGACCGCCGCCATCGTCACGATCACCAGCACCACGCTCGACAGCACGATCACCCGCAGGTTCGCGCGGATCTCCCGCAGACTGGTGTTCAAGCTCTCCCAGTACAAGATCGCCGGCAGGAAGAGCAGCAGAACGACGTCGGGATCGAGCTCGACCGCCGACAGCCCGGGAACGAGGCCGAGCAGGCCACCGAGGCAGATCAGCAGGACGGGCGGCGCCACACGGTAGCGGCCGCCCAGCGTCGTCCCGATCAGAACGGTGCACCCGAGCACCACCACGATCACGAGGCCTAACACGGGAGCACGCTACCGGCGCCCGCGGCGCGCGGCAGGCCTCGCGGTCACCGACGCGCAGCCTCGGCCTCGACGATGTCGGCTGCGCCTGCCGCTCCGCCTGCCGCCCGCAGCTCGCTACGCAGCGCAGCGCACCGGGCGGCGACCTCCGGTGAGGACTCCAGCTCGACCACCGCCACGCGCAGCTCGTCGGCGGTGGCGTCGACGTCCAGCCGCCTGCCCACGCCGAGCTCGACGAGCCGGTCCGCGTTGCCGAACTGGTCGACCGCCTGCGGCACCGCCAACATCGGGACGCCGTGCCACAGCCCCTCGGAGCACCCGCCCATCCCCGCATGGGTGACGAACGCGGACGCGTGCGCCAGCACGGAGAGCTGCGGCACCCAGCGGTGCACTGACGCGTTGGCCGGCACCGGGCCGAGCGCGTCCGGATCCACCGCCGGACCGACCTTCACGACGACGTCGCGGTCGAGGCCGGCGAAGGCGTCGAGGCAGGCGCGGTAGAACCCGACCGGCGCGGAGTACGCCGAGCCGAGCGAGACCAGCAGCACCGGACGGTCCGGAACGGGCCACTCTTCCTGGTGGGCGCGGACGGCCAGGGCCGGGCCGACGAACGTGTAGCGGCGCGGGTCGACGTCGTCGGCGTGCGGCTGCATGGCCCGGGGCACCAGCACGACCGAGCGGGGCGGCCGCCCGGTGAACGCGTCGACGTCGACGGGTACGCCTTCCGCGGCCAGCCACGCCGCGAAGCGCTCGTGGTAGGCGGCGTAGCCGGGGGCCCCGCGCAGGCCGTCGAGCACCTCGGCCATGTCGTGTTCGTAGCTCTCCCAGGCCACGTAGGTCGGTGAGAGCTGCACGAGCGGGCGCGACCACTGGTGGGCCAGCACGCGCGCCGGATACGAGCCGATGTCGCCGAGCAGCACGTCCGGCCGGTCGTCGTCGAAGGCGGCCCGGGCCTGCGGCAGGACGTGCACGCCCTCGTCGAGGAAGCGGGCCATCCCCGCGACGGGGTCGTCGGGCCAGGTCTCGCCGCGGTCCTCGTCGGGGAGCACGGAGGTGACCGGAACGGCGGTCGCACCGGTGCCCGCGACGGCCCGCGCGAACCCCGACGGTGTGGTGACCTCGACGCGGTGGCCGCGCGCGACGAGCTCGGCGAGCACCGGCAGGTGCGGGTTCATGTGCCCGTGGGCGGGCACGCCGATCATGAGGATGTGCAGGGCGTCCACCGGCCGTGACGTTAGCGGTCAGGCGGTGTCGTGCGACAGCGAGATCGACAGGTCGCGGTGGGTGTGGACCTGGGCGAGCAGGTCGTCGGCCTTCGAGAAACGCCGACGACGAGCAGCAACGTGAGCCCAACGGCATAGGGGAACATGTCCGCCGTGGAGCCGGTTCGGATGGTCGACTGTCATGTCCACGTGTTCGACCCCGCCCGCTTTCCCTACGCGCCCGACGCCTACTACGCCCCCGCGGGGCAGGAGCTCGGCACGCCGGCCCGGCTGGCCGCGGTCCTGGACTGGCACGGTGTCGACCATGCCGTGCTCGTCGGCCCCAACTCGGGCTACGGCGAGGACAACCGGTGCCTGCTCGACGCGCTCGACGCCGGCGACGGGCGCTACCGGGGCATGGCGGTCGTGCGCAACGACATCCCGCGCGCCGAGCTCGCCGCGCTGAAGGCGGCGGGGGTCCTCGGCGTCACGCTCAACGCCGCCCTGCTGGGCGTCGACCACTACGCCGACGCCGGCCCGTTGCTGAGCCACCTCGAGGCCCTCGACATGATCGCCGACGTGCAGGTGATCGACGATCAGCTCGTCGCGCTGTCGCCGCTGCTCGACCGTTCCGGGGTGCGGGTCCACATCGACCATTGCGGTCGGCCCGATCCGACCGCGGGGATCGATGCCCCCGGCTTCCGCGAGCTGCTGCGCCGGGGCCGTGCCGGTCGTGCGGTGGTGAAGCTGTCGGGATGCGTCAAGGTCTCCCGCGAGTCCTACCCGCACGCGGACCTGTCGCCGTACATCGAGGCCCTGCTGTCGGAGTTCGGGCCGGACCACTGTGTGTGGGCCTCGGACTGGCCCTTCCTGCGGATGCCCGAGCGCATCGACTACGGCCCTCTGCTCGCACTCCTGGCCCGGCAGGTGCCCGACAGCGCCGACCGCCGCCGCATCCTGTGGGACACCCCCTGCCGCGAGTTCGGCTTCCCCACCGGAACCGCAACGGCCTGACCGCTCTGGTTCCCGTCAGCTCGTCGGGCGTGGCTCCAGCTCGAACCAGACGCGCTTGCCACCCGCGCACAGCTCGCTGCCCCAGCGGTCGGCCAGGGTGGCGACCAGCCGGATGCCGTGCCCGCCCTGGGGCCCACGGAGCACGGGCGCGGGGAGGACGGGCGAACTGTCGATCACCGCGATGTGCAGGCCCGGCTCGGACAGCGCCATCTCGACCCGCAGGGCGACCTGGCCGGAGACGTGCCGCACGACGTTCGTCACGAGCTCGCTGACCAGCAGGATGGCGTCGTCGCGGAACGCGTCGGCGGCCCAGGCGGCGAGCAGTTGCGCGACGACGTGCCGTGCGGCCGGGACGCTGCGGACGGCGGGTGGCAGGTCGACGGCCGCGTGCAGCGTGCCCGGCGCCGCGATCATCAGCGTGACGCGCCGTCGACCGTCGCGTCGTCGGGCGCCGACAACGGCACGACGTCGAGCTTGTCCATGAGGCCGAGCGCCTGGAACACGCGCAGGGCGTGTCCGGTGCCCAGGCGGACGGCGACCCGGCGGCCTGCGGCGCGTGCCCTGTCGTCGGCCAGCAGGGCCAGGCGCACGCCCGACGAGTCGACGAACTCCAGCCGCGACAGGTCGATGACCAGCAGCGGCGGCGACCCGGCTTCGGCGGCCTCGATCCGCCCCTGCACCTCGTCGACGGTCGCAATGTCGAGTTCGCCGGTGAGGACGACCTCGACGGTGCCGGATCGAGGATCGTCCGCCTGCGCGGCGGTCACGGTGTCGCCTCCACCACGAGGATCGCGACGTCGTCGCGCAGCCGTCCCTGCTGGAAGCCGACGACGTCGTCGAGCAGGGCGGCGGCGATCTCGTCCGCCTGCCTCGCGGTGCTGGTCCGGAGCAAGCGGATCAGCCGCTCCGTCCCGTAGAAGCCGTCCACGCTTCGTGCCTCCGTCACACCGTCGGTGTAGAGCACCATCATGTCGCCCCGGTCCAGCCGGAAGGTCGCCTCGGCCAGCTCGACGTCGGCGTAGACGCCCACCACGGTGCCGGGCGCCGTCACGGCCTCCACCCGGTCGCCGCGGCGGAGCAGCGGCGGCGGGTGACCCGCGCTCGCCAACCGGACGCTCGCCCCCTCGGCGTCGACCGTGACCTCCGCGTGGACGACCGTCGCGAACCGGCACGGCGCCTCGCCCGCCCCGTGCAGCATCGCGCGGTTGAGCCGGCGCAGGGCCTCGACCGGCCCGAGGCCGTGGTCGATCTCGGCCCGCATCGTGTGCCGGATCAGCGCGGTCAGCGCCGCCGCGTGCGGTCCCTTGCCGCAGACGTCGGCCACGACGGCACTCCAGCGCCCGGGCGCATCACCCGCGACGACGTCGTAGAGGTCGCCCCCCACCTGGATCCCCGGGTTCTCGACCGACTGCGGGCGGTAGCGGGCCGCGAGTCGCAGGCCGGGGACGTCCGGGAGCGCGGCGGGCAGGAGGGCGGCCTGCAGCGTGTCCGCGATGGCCACCTGCTCCTCCCAGAGCCGCGCGTTGTCCAGCGCGATCGCGGCGTTCGCGGCCAGCTGCTCGGCGAAGGCGACGTCGCCCTCGTCGAACCGCTGCCCGGACTCGGCGTGCGCCAGTGTGAGCGCGCCCAGGCTGCGGCCGCGGACCAGCAGCGGCACGACCACCGCCGAGTGCAGGCCGATCGACCGGATCAGGGCGAGGTGCTCCTCGTCGACCGCGCCCGCGACGAGGAGCTCGTCGGGGATCTCGGGGAAGAGCACGGGGCGGCCCGTGCGGCTGACCTGGATCGCTCCGCCGTCGGCGTCGGGTTCGGGCGGGTAGCGCTCCTGGAGGCGGGCCACGAACGCGACCTTCTCCGGGTCGCTGTGGGCCACGGCCACCTGGTCGACCCGGTCGTTGCGGACGAGGTGGACCGCGCACCAGTCGGCGACGCCCGGTACGGCCAGGTCGGCGAGGCGGCGCAGTCGGTGCTCGACCGACATCGGTGCCTGCAGCAGGCGTCCGGCCTGCGCGAGGAACATCGTCCGGTCGAGTTGCCGCTCGGCACCCGCACGGGCGTCCTGCTCGGCGACGAGCAGCCGGGCGCGGTCCAGCGCCTGTGCGCACAGGGCCGCGACGGCCGTCAGGTACTCGCGCTCGTCCGCGGAGAAGGCGCGGGGCACCAGGAAGCTGAACACCAGTGCGCCCAGGTCCCGGTCCTCGACCCGCATCGGCAGGCACGCGGTGGCCTGGAACCCGCTGGCAGTGCCCGCGAGCGCCATCTCGGGGTACCGGAGCCGCCACTGCTCGGCGTTCTCCAGCCAGACGGGGACGCCGGTGAGCACCGCATCGGACAGCGGGCGTCCGCGCTGGACGGGAATGCGGTCGAAGGGAGGGGCGACCTCGGTTCCCCACCCAGTCCGGTGCAGGGCGGTGAGCGTCGCGCCGGTCCGGGAGTAGACCCCCGCCCGGTCCGCGCCCAGCAACTCGCCCGCGCTCGTCACGACCAGTCGGGCGATCGCGGACGGTGTCGGCGCGCCCGACAGCGCGCTCGTGAGGTGCTGCAGCGCGGTGGTGCGAGCCCGCTCCGCCCCGGAGGCGTCAGCAACTGTCATGTGCAGCAGCACCCCGTCGCGGATCGGCGCGCAGCCGACCGTCACAGGTGGGGCAGGCAGCGGCACCGACCCCGGCCGGGCCTCGTGAAAGGCCGCGTCGAGGGCCGCGAGCAGGTCGGGGTGGGGGAGGGTCGCGCACACGGGACGTCCGACGACGTCGCCCAGCAGGGTGCGGCCCGCCGTGTTGAGCGCGACGACGACGTGGTCGGCGGTCGCGGTGATGCCCACGGGGAAGGGCAGGTAGCCGATCGCGTCGGCGAGGTCGGTGGTCATCGGTCCGGCGCCCAGCCCTGGGTGACCCCCTTGAGCGGCCGCTCCCCGAGCGGCGGGAGGTCGTTCGGCACGGTGAAGGCGATCTGTGTGCCGTGGTCGGAGAAGTCGAGCGACACGTCCTCGGCGAGGTTGTGGATCACCGCGAGGCCCCGGCCGCGGTATCCGGGGTCTTCCGGAGGTGGACGCCACCGGCCGAAGTCCTGCACGACCACCCGGACGCCGGCGTCGTGGCGGCGCCGCACCGAGTAGACGAACTCGCCCGCCTCGGACTCGCAGTAGGCGTGCTCGACGGCGTTCGTGATCGCCTCGCTCAGCAGCAGCTGCAGGTCGGCTGCCGCATCCTCGGACAGCGCCGCCTGCGCGCTCCACGCTGCGACGGCACGGCGCACGGCCGAGAGCCTCCGGGGGTCGGCCGGCAGCCGCTGTTCGAGCGGCGCCGGCATGACGCGGGCGAGGAACAGCGTGCGCTCGCGGCGGTCCCGCGACCGGTTGCCGGCGTGCTCGGTCAGCGCCTGCGCGAGCGCGGCCGGCGGGAGACCGTGGCGCGGCACGAGCGCGGCGACCACCGGATCGTCCCCGCCGGTCGGGACGCCGAGAGTCTGCTCGGCACTGGAGCAGAGCACCACCGTCGTTCCCGCAGCCAGCGACTCCTCGGCCTCGGCGGCGGGCGTACGGCCCGCATGCCCGAGCGGCTCCACCTGCCCTCCGTCCAGGTAGCGGGCGCCGTCCGGACCGGCGACCAGCGGCGGAGCGTGCCCGGCTGCGATCCAGCGCAGGACGCCGTCCGGGTCGAGGGTGAGGCAGAGCGCGGCCGACCCAACCAGCGCCGGCATCGCGCGGGCCGCCTGGTCCAGGCACCCGAGCGTCGCGGCGGGGGAGCGGTGCGCGGGGTCGAGGCCGGCGAGGCGGCGGCGCATTTGCGTCGCGGCGTCCGCGTCGCGGACGGCGCCCAGGGCCACGGCGACCGACCCGTCGGCACCCGCGGCGACCTCGTACCAGATGACCGTGCCCGACTCGTCGCCGTCGCTGCGGCCCGGAAGGTGTGCGGTGGCGAGGGCCAGCCGGTCCAGCGCGGGCAGGAGGTCACCCATGAACCCTCATCCGCGGTACCCCTCCTCGGTGGCAGTGCGAATCGTGGCCGACCGGATGCTCAGTGTGGCAGGTGGCGCCGACGGCGCGGTGCCGGGTTTCTGTGTGACAGTGCGCCCCGTGAACGGTGTGTCTGGTCGCTTCGGCGTCACCCGATAGGGAAAGCTGCCCGGCATGTCGGTCCTTCCGGCCAGGGCACGCCGCACGCTTCTCGCGCTCGCAGCGCTCGCCGGCTTGATGCTCACCACCGGACAGTCGTGCGCGGCCGCGTCCGGAGCCGGAACGTCCCATTCCGTCAAGGATTCGAACTCGCGGCACGACAGCTCGTCGAAGAAACAGAAGTACGACGACGACGGCTACGACCAGTACGGGTACAACCAGGCCGGTTACGACCGCGACGGGTACAACCGCAACGGATACGACGAGAACGGCTACGACGAAGACGGTTACGACCGCAACGGGTACGACCACAACGGTCGCAACCGGTACGGATACGATCGCAAGGGCTTCGACGAGTCGGGATGCAACCGGGCCGGGTACGACACCGACGGCGACACGTGCGATTCCGACGGCGGCAGCAAGCACAAGCACGAGGACAAGGACGACGGCGACAGCTGAACCGGCGATCAGTCGGGCGGCGTCGGCGTGCGGTGAGCGACGACCGTCGCCACCACGACCGCCGTGGTGGTCTGCCCGAGCAACAGGAAGCGGTCGAGCACCGGTTCGAGTTCCGCGATGCCGGCAGCGTGCACCTTCAGCAGGAAGCAGTCGTCGCCCGTCACCCGGTGGCATTCGCTGACCTGCAGCGTCTGCTGCGCCAACTCCGCGATCCTGGCCAGCTGGCCCGGTCCCGGGCGGACACGCACCCAGGCCGCCACCGGTAGGCCCAACCCTTCTGGGTCGATGTCGGCGCGGTAGCCGCGGATGACCCCCGCCTGTTCCAGTCGGAGAATCCGCTCCCGCACGGCAGGAGCCGACATGCTGACCTGCCGGGCCAGGTCCGCGACGCTGCTACGGGCGTTCTCGCTGAGGGCGTTCAGCAGATGGCGATCCACCCCGTCGAGTATGGCTCCGTCGTTCTGAAGGCCGTTTGGTAGTCGATCATTCCTTTTCGACACCACAGCGCCGCACCTGCCTTCTGATCGGTATGCCGTTCTCGGCTCTTCCCTTCGACAATAACGGCATGCCGAAATCGGGCTTCGAACCCTTGCTCGCCCGTGGAGGGCGGGTGCCGCCGCATGCGTACTTCGTCGTGTCGGCGATCTTCCACTACCTCGGGCCGGCGTTCGCCGTGCTGCTGTTCGTGCGCGTCGAGCCCCTCGGCGTGGCGTGGCTGCGCATCGCCTCGGCTGCTCTGATCTTCGCCCTCTGGCGCAGGCCGTGGCGCGTCTGGCGGGTGCTCGACCGGCGTACCCGATGGCTGCTCGGCGTCTGGGCGGCGGTGCTCGCAGTGATGAACAGCCTCTTCTACCTCGCCATCGACCGACTGCCGCTCGGCACCGTCGCCGCGATCGAGTTCCTCCCCGTCGTCGCACTCGCCGCGATCGGCACCCGCACCGGCCGCAATCTCCTCGCGCTCGGGCTCGCGGTCGGTGGGGTGTATCTGCTCTCGGACGTCCGCCTGGTCGCGGAGCCCCTCGGCTTCGCGTTCGCCGCGGCCAACGCCGTCCTGTTCGCGCTCTACATCGTTCTCGGGCACCGGGTGGCGCAGAGCCCGCACGTCCGCGGGATCGACGGCCTGGCGCTGTCGATGCTGCTGGCCGCCGTCGTCGCCGTTCCCCTCGGTGCCGTCGACGCCGCACCCGCTCTCCTCGACCCGATCGCGCTGGCCGCGGGCGTCGGCGTCGGGATCTCGTCGTCCGTCATCCCCTACGTGTGCGATCAGCTCGCCATGGCCCGCCTGACGCGCAACGGCTACGCCCTCCTGGTGTCACTCCTCCCGGCCACCGCCGCGGTGATCGGTGTGGTCGTCCTCGCCCAGTTCCCGACGATCCTGGAGGTGCTCGGTGTCGTGCTGGTCGTCGCCGGGGTGGCCGTGCACCGGGAGGCGCCGCAACGTCAGTCCTGAGTACGCCGGTCTCCGGTGACGTGGCGCAGGATGGCCTCGAGCTGCTCGACGCCGAACCGGCTGCTGGTGACGGCCTGCCAGTAGTAGCCGTTGAGCACCGCGACGAGCGCGTCGATCGCGCACGGGTCGTCCGTGAGCCTGGCGGCCGCGTCGCGCAGCCCGGCGTTCCAGCGGTCGACCTCGCCGCGCAGCGTCTCGCGCCGCGTCGCGAGCATCCACAGCTCCAGTTCGGCGAGGACCTCGACGCGACGCCCTCGGGTGCTCTCGACGGTCGCGACGGCGATCGCCCGCAGGGCGTCGTCGCCGTCGGGCAGGGCAGCGAGCTCGGCGAGGAACCGGTCGTTGACGTCGACGAGCGCAGCCGTGACGAGGTCGTCGAGCGTCGGGAAGTAGTAGTACACCGCGCTGGGCGGGAGCTCCGCCTCGGCTGCGACCGCGCGTTGGGTGACGGCGGCGAGCCCGTCCCGGCCGATCACCTGCAAGGTGGCGTCGAGCAGGGTGCGGCGGCGCCGGTCTCCGCGGCGGCGCCGGCCGTCGACGCGCTCAGGCATGCGCTGCGCCGAGTTCGAGGGCGAGAACCCCGCCGATGACCAGCGCGATGCCGCCGATCTGGATCACCGTCAGGGACTCGCCGAGGAAGATCGCTCCGATGAGGGCGACGAGGGTGACCCCGATGGCGGCCCAGACGCCGTAGGCGACCCCGACCGGCATGCCGCGGACCAGGGCCTGCGAGAGCGAGAAGAACGCCACGCCGTAGCCGAGCACCACCACGACCGACGGGCCCAGCCGGCTGAAGCCCTCGGAGAACCGGAGGGCGATCGTCCCGGTCACCTCCGCGATGATCGCTCCGACCAGCCAGAACCACATCGGTGTGCCTCCACTTGTTGAGCGTTTGCTCCACAACATACCGAACTAGTGGAGTGAATGCTCAAGTTCTGGAGGCTCGGTAGGTGCCTGACAGCAGGCGCAGGTCGTACTACTCTGTCGGCGTTGCTCCTGCCGGGCTTCCTGTCCGGCCGATCACCGAGAAGGCGATGCCATGGTCCCCCCGGTTCCTCCGGGGCGGATGCCGACGCGGTCTCTCTGACGACCGCCGCCACGCGCACCGGCGCGTGTGCCGTCATGCCCCGGTCCTCATCGCTGGTTCACTGCTGTTCGAGCACGGGAGCACCCTGAAATGACGCACGAGATCGCGTCCACCTGGTACGACGACTTCTTCACCGAATTGCCCAACGCCTTCTGGCGTGCCGCCGTCCCGCCCCAGGCCACGGCCGCGGAGATCGACTTCCTCGCCCGCGTGACCGGGCCGCGGGCCGGCCACCGCGTGCTGGACGTCTGCTGCGGCAGTGGCCGGCACGCCCTTCCCCTGGCGCGGCTGGGCTGCCGTGTCTCGGGTATCGACGTGTCCGTCGAGGCGATCGCGCACGCCCGGCGGTCCGCTGCGGACGAGCGGCTGGAGGTCGATCTGCGGGTCGGCGACGTGCGGAACCTGCCCGCGGACGTGCGGGCCGACGTCGCGATCTGCATGGGCAACGCCTTCGGTTACCTCGACCACGACGCCACGCAGGTGTTCCTGGCCGACCTGGCCCGGATCGTCGTGCCCGGTGGCGCACTGGTCCTCGACTACGGCTTCGTCGCCGAGTCGTTCCTCCCCGGCCTCGCGCTGGAGGAGGAGCCGATGACCATCGGCGGGGTCGAGGCGACGTCGGTCAACACCTACGACACGGCGGACAGCCGCTGGCTGACGGAGTTCACGTTCCGCCGCGGTGACGAGGTGCACCGCGGCACCTCCGTGCAGTACGTCTACACCGCGGCCGAGGTGACCCGGCTCGTCGCCGGCGCCGGATTCACCGGCGTCGAGCGGTACGGCGATACCGACGGGTCGCCGTACCGGTTCGGCAGCCCGCGGCTCCTGCTGGTGGCGCGGCGCCCCGTCACGACAGATGGCGGAGGGGATTCGTGACGGGGAGGTAGGTGTAGTCGGTCACGGCTCCGCCGACCCACATAGACAGCAGGGCCTTGTTCGGCCACGGCGTCGACAGCAGCGCCGCCGCGTCGGCCTGCGCGGCGGCGCGGACGCCGGGCTTCCGGGCCAGCATGTCGAACGTCTCCCGTGCCGCCGCCGCGACGTGCCGCCAGAACGTCCGCGGCGGCGAACCGGACAGGTGGGCGAGGCAGCTCACCAGCTGGGTGGCGTCGTTGACGAACTGGGCGTAGTACGTCTTGTTCCGGACCTCGTCGGCGTCGTCGGTGAGCAGGTGGTTCCCGGGCAGCAGGTCGACGCGTCGGCCTGCCCCGGCGAGCCGCTCCGGGTGGATCCGGATTCCGCCGAGATCGCGCAGGACGGCGCGCACCGGGCGCCCGCCGCGGACGACGAGAAGGGTGTTCTCGCCGTGGGCCTCCATCGCCACGCCGTACTTCGTCAACAGCGTCAGGATCGGGGGGAGCACGAGGCGGGCGTAGTCGTGGACGAAGAGCTCCGCCGCTCGGGCCCGGTCCGGGGCGTCGAGCTCGTCGAGCAGTTCGCCGAGGATCGGCCGCTGCGACAGTGGCGAGGTCGCCCACAGCGCCCCGGTCGGCAGCACGACCTCGGAGGGGTCGAGCCCGTCTTCCGGGTTCTGCCGCGCGATCGCGGACATGGCGGCACTGCGGGAGAGCCCCGTGGCGTCGTCGGTCGTGGAGCCCGGCGCGGCGAACCGAGCTGATGCCGGTTCGGCCAGCACCGTCAGCCGACCGTCGAACCCGGCCTCGTCCTGCACGATCCCGGCCAGGAGCGCGGAGACCTCCGGCGCGTTGTGCACCGCTGCGGGCGAGTTGCCGCGCATCGCGTTCGTCAGCCGGACGCTGAGCGCGGTCTTGAGGTGGTGCGGGTGCCGGGCGCGCGGCGTCGGCAACGGGACGAGCGTCCGGTAGGACACCAGCGGGCGTGCCGGGATCGTCGGCTTCAGGATCCGGAGTTCGTGGCTTCGTAGCTGGGGGTCGTAGCGATCGGCGACGACGTTGCGGACCTGCCACGGGTGCAGGGGGATCAGGGTCGTCGAGGCGGCGGGCAGACCCTCGTCGGCGAGGGCGGTCTGCAGGTCCGGATGCTCGGCGAGCAGCAGCCGGCTGAGCGCGCCGTGTTCGACGGCGACCGCCGGGGCCAGCGCGGCGACGGCCAGCGGCACGACGTTGCCCCACTCGGGGCAGGTGTCGAGCACGTCGGCGGCGCTCATGGGCTCGCGCACCTTGGTGGCCGGATGCAGCGGATGGCCGTCGATCACCCACTGCTCGAAGAAGGCCAGGACGCTCCAGCCCGGATCGGTCAGGCGCCGCGCCGTCGCCCAGGACGCCATTGTGTGCCCGCCACCCGTCTGCTCGAGCAGCCGGCAGCCCCTGAGCTGCGCTCCCAGCAGGCCGAGGGCGTAGTTGGCGACGCAGTTCCCCAGCCGGCGCATCGCGGCGTCGGGGAGTTCGTCGAGCGCGACCCGCTCGGCCGTCGCGGCGCGTCCGAGCCGTTCACCGATGATGCGCGTCGCGGAACGGACGTGATGGCGGTAGCTGTCGAGAAGGCCCGGGTCACGCTGCGCGAGCTCCGCCAGGACCGGCTGCTCCGCCCGCGCGACGGCGGAAGCGCTGACGGCCACGCTGCCTATCGTAGGCAGCGGACGTCGGCCGATCGTCGCAGAAACCGCCCGCGAGGAGAGCAATGATCGACTGGAGCATCCGCCTGCCCGACCAGGTCGTCGTCACCGGGACGTCCAGCGGCCTCGGCCAGGAGACGGCGAGGCTGCTCCTCGACACCGGGGTGCGGGTCTACGGGGTCGACGTCGCCGAGGCCGCCGTCGACCTCGGCAAGAGCGAGGCCTTCACCGTCGTCGCGCTGCAGGCACTCCTGCCGCTGCTGACGGCGGCCGACCACGGCGCCGCGGTCGCGGTCAGCAGCGTGAACGCACAGTTCGGCGAGCAGCAGCTGGCTGCGTACTCCTCGTCGAAGGCCGCCCTGACGGGTGCGGTCCGCACCATCGCCCTGGACTACGCCCGGCGTGGAGTGCAGATCAACATCTTGGCGCCGGGCCCGATGCGGGCCGGGTTGTTCGAGCGGCACCTCGCGTCCGCGGCCGACCCCGCGAAGTTCCTCGCCACGCGGCAGGCCCGCCAGCCCATCGGCCGGATCCCCGGCGCCGACGAGGTCGCCCGTGCCGCGCTCTTTCTCCTCTCCTCGGCCGCGTCGGCCGTGTTCGGGTCGACGCTCACCGCGGACGGCGGCCTGACCGCGGGGTTCGACTTCCGCACCGGCGAGGAGGGCTCCTCGGCCTGACGACGAGCAGGCCGAGACGGACGGGTGACGGCCTTGTCGCAGACCGTGCGCGGGAGGAGGGTGGGGTGGACCGGTGGGGCCGCCGGGGCACCACCCCGATCCCGGAGGGGGGTGGACCGTGTACGCACGTTCCACCATGGCTCAGGTGCGCGTGTCGTCGATCGACGCGGCGGTGGCCCGCGTCCGCGACGAGATGATGCCGGCCGTGCTGGCGGCCGACGGGTCCGTGGGCCTGTCCATGCTCGTCAACCGCAGGTCCGGCCGGTGCATCGTCACGAGCGCGTGGCGGACCGCGGAGGCGGCGACCGCCGAGGAGCGGATGCGACCCATGATCGACAGCGCTATGATCGACAGCGCGGCGGTCGGGTCCGAGATGCCGGAGGTCGAGGACTGGGAGATCGCCGTCCTGCACCGCGACCATACGTCGGGCCCGGGCGCCTGGGTCCGGGTCACCTGGGTGCACGTCGAGCCGGATCAGTCGGACCGCCTCGTCGACCTCTACCGGATGGTGCTGCTGCCCCAGATCGCGGAGTTCGCGGGCTTCTGCAGTGCCAGCCTCCTTCTCGACCGACCCTCCGGGCACGCCGTCTCGTCGGTGACCTTCGACAGCGAAGACGCCATGCACAGCACGCGCATGCTCGCCGCCGGCGTGCGGGAGTACGGCGCCGGGCACGTCGACGGCGAGGTCCTCGAGGTCGACGAGCTGCAGCTGGTGCTCGCGCACCTGCGGGTCCCCGAGTCGGTCTGACGGCGCCGCTCAGTCCGGCGGCAGCTCGACCACCCGGTTCTCCGCGGCGCTGAGCCGGGCGGCGTCCAACACCTCGAGGGTGTGCACCGCCTGCTCCGCCGGCACCGGGAAGTCGCCGTCGCCGCGCAGCGCGGCGGCGAACCGGGTGTAGTAGTCCTGGTAGGCGCCCCGCTCGGACGGCACCTGCCGGGAACCGGCGGCGGTGTGGAGCGTGCCCCAGTGCCCGGGGGCGTCGTAGCCCCACTTGTCGCCCTCGTCGACCGGTCGCCTGCCGGCGAAGACGGCCTGGGCCTGCACGTCGGTGCCGTGGGCGACGTAGGAGCCACCGCTGCCGTAGGCCCGCAGCTCGCGGTCCTCCAAGTAGTTGATCTTGCTGGCGGACACCCGGGAGTGCACCCCGTCGTCATGGGTGAGGGACAGGTTGAAGCGGCAGTCCGTGCGGCCGCCCGTGGGCTCGACGTGGTCCAGCTCGGCGTACACGGTACGGGCCGGGCCGAGCAGCCAGAGCATCTGGTCGACCAGGTGGCTGCCCAGGTCGCGGAGCAGCCCGGCGTCCGGGCCGATCTCCAACGTGGCCGCGTTCGCCTGGTCCATCCGCGACTCGACGCCCCACAGCTCGCCGAGCTCGGCGCTCTCGAGCACCGCGGCCAGCGTCTGGATGTCGGCGTCCCAGCGCCGGTTGTGGAACACGTTCAGCGGGACGCCCGCCTCGGCCGCGGCCGCAACGAGCTCCCGGCCACCCTCCGCGTCGGGGGCGAAGGGCTTGTCGGCGATCGTCGGTACCCCCGCCGCGATCGCCTCGAGCACCAGGGCACGGCGGGTGTGCGGCGGGGTCGTGATCGTGACCGCGTCGACCCCGGCGGCCAGCATCTCGGTCAGCGAGTCGTAGACGGGTACCCCGGGGAGCTCGGCGGCCAGTTCGTCGCGGCGGGCGAGGGAGCGGGTGACCACCCCGGCCAGCTCGACGCCCTCTGCCGCGGCCACGAACGGTGCGTGGAAGTACCGGCCGCCGACGCCGTACCCGACCAGTCCCAGCCGCACATGTCCTCCAGAGGTCGCCGGTACCCGCGTCGCTGCACGCTGTCGATCGGCAGGCCGAGCATAGGGTGCCCACCCCGAAATAGGGTGCCGTCCGCCGGAGATGGGGTGGTTCGCCCGACGAGTCGGGACCGGTCCCGCTCCTAACGTTCTCCTCGTTCGCAGAACCGAATGAGGAGAACACAGTGAGCGAGACGACCAGCACGATCGACACCACCACCGATCGGGCGCTCAAGGCGAAGCACCGGGCGATGTGGGCGCTGGGCGACTACCCGGCCGTGGCGATCGACGTGATCCCCGAGCTGGGACCGACCCTGGTCGCGGCCACCGGCGTACGCGCCGGCGACCGCGTGCTCGACGTGGCCGCGGGCACCGGGAACGCGGCCGTGCCGGCCGCGCTGGCCGGCGCCGAGGTCGTGGCGTCGGACCTGACACCGGAGCTGTTCGTCGCCGGGCGGCAGTTCGCCGCCCGCAACGGTGTGGAGATCACGTGGGAGGAGGGCGACGCCGAGGCGCTGCCCTACGACGACGACAGCTTCGACGTCGTGCTGTCCTGCGTCGGCGTGATGTTCGCGCCGCACCACCAGATCGCTGCGGACGAGCTGCTGCGGGTGTGTCGACCGGGAGGGCGGATCGGCCTGCTGAGCTGGACCCCCACGGGGTTCGTCGGTGAGCTGTTCCGGACGATGAAGCCCTACGCACCCCCGCCGCCGCCCGGGGCGCAGCCGGCGCCGCTCTGGGGCGACGAGGACCACGTCCGGGCACTGCTCGGCGACCGGGTCACCGACGTCGTCGCGAAGCGGCAGACGATGACCTCGGACCTCTTCGCGTCGCCCGAGGCGTGGAAGGACTACTGGAAGACCGTCTACGGACCGACGATCGCCGTGTACCGCTTCGTCGGCGACGACCCGCAGGAGGTCGCCGCGCTCGACGCCGACCTCACCGCTCTCGCCACGCGGTACGACCGCGGCACCGGGTCGACGACGGTCATGGACTGGGAGTACCTGCTCTTCACCGCCCGCAAGCAGGGCTGAGCAGCACCGACACCGACACCGACACCGACACCGGCACCGCGCTCGCCCCCGGCCTCAGCGCCGGGCGGCGAGCGCTGCGTTGAGCGACCGATGAGGAGTAGAGATGTGGTCCACAGTCGTCCAGCCGGTGCTGATCGCCGGGATGGTCGTCCTGGAAGTAGCCGTGTGGCAAGTCCGGGTCGCGCTCGCGACCCGTGGACGAAAACGGGTCGCGGCGGTGCTCGGCGCCGTCAACGCGGTGCTCTCGGTCGTCGCGCTCGGGCAGGTCGTGACCAACCTCGACCGACCGGCCAACGTCGCCGGCTACGCCGTCGGTGTCGCGCTCGGTGTGTACCTGGGCGTCGTCGCCGACGGGCGCTTCGCCGGCGATCCGGTGGAGCACCGGGTGGTCGTGCCCGGTGACGGCAGCGGGCCTGCCGGGGAACTGCGGGCCCGGGGCTGGCCCGTCACCGCGCACCCTGCCGTCGGGCTCGGTGGTGCGGCGACGGTCCTGTTCGTGGTGGTCGACCCCGGCCGGACGGCCGAGATCGAGCGCGATCTCGGACTGTTCGCGCCCGACGGGTTCCACACCAGCATCCGCCTGCGGTCGGCGGCCCGGGTCGCGCTGCCGCCCGGCTTCGTCGGGGTGGCCGAGGGTGCCCGGCTGCTGCGGAGCATCCGCAACGCAGCTGACGACCCCGTGCCCGTCGCGTCGTGACGGCCGCGCGGGCGGTTCATGCCCGCGCGGTCTCCGGCGTGTCCACGGGAGCGTCCACCACACCCAGCCTCCGCGCGACGGCGGCGGCCTCGCCGCGGGTGCGGACGTCCAGCTTGGCCAGGATCGCCGACACGTGGTGGTCGGCGGTCTTCGGGGAGATGACCAGGCGTGCGGCGATGTCGCTGTTGCTGAGGCCTTCGGTGAGCAGGGCCAGCACGTCCAGTTGGCGGGCCGTCAGCCCGGCCGGGTTCGCCCGGGTGGCGGGCAGCCGGCCCCGGGGGACACTGCTGACCCCGGCCTCGCGCAACCTGGCGCGGAACAGCGCCGAGACCGCGCGCGCGTCGAGATCGTCGAGCAGCGGGAGGGCGGCCAGCAGGTCGTCGGTCGACCCGGCGTCCCACAGCGCCATCGCCCGCTCGTAGGGCTGGTCGTCGGCGACGGGCGCGGTCGCCCCGGAGGCCCACGCCGCTCGGTGTATGCCGGCGTCGGCGAGGCGCCGCGACCACCGCACCAGCGGACCCAGCGCGGCGTCCCGGCCGGCGTAGGTCCGGGCGAAGAGCCCGGTCACCAGCCGATCGTCGAGCCGAGGATCCGGACGGCGGGTGATCCAGGCGTTCTCCGCGAACGCGGCCGCGGCGGCCGCGACCATGCCGGGATTGTCGAACTTGGCCACCAGCCGCCACAGCTCGTCGAGGTGGGGGTTCGCCGGCAGCCCGTCCTGGCGGGCGACGAGCACGCCGAGCACGAGGTGCGGCCACAGCTGGCTCATCGGGAGGTCGCCCGACCGCAGCACGGCGCGGGCGTCGTCGTCGGCCTCGGTCCAGCGCCCCTGCAGCAGCCGTAGCCGCGCCCGCACCCCGAGCTGGTAGGCGGTGCAGATCGGGGTGTCGCGCTCCTCGCTGATGCGCAGCGCCTGGGCCACCGACTCCTCCGCGTCGCCGAGGCGCCCGTGCTCGACGTCGTAGTGGCACAGGTTGCTCATCGGCGTCGTCGCCAGGTCGTCGAGCCGGAACTGCAGGCCGACGGCGGTGGCGTCGAGCAGGTCCGCCCGACCACTCAGGTCGCCCTCGAGCAGACGTGCCACCGCGACCCCGATGGACGCGGTGCCGCGCAGCACCGCGTCGCCGTCCAGATCGCCCGCGATCGCCGTGACGCGTTCGCCCGCCCGTCTGGCCTCAGCGGTGTCGCCCGCCCACGCGGCGAGGAAGGCGTGCCGGGACAGGGCGAAGCCGAGTGCGCGAGGGTCGTCGGCGGACGAGAGGATCTCGACGGCGGCGTCGACATGCTGCGCGGCCAGGGCGCGATCGGCGGCGTACCAGGCGAAACCGGCGAGTGCGGTGTGCCCGGCACCGACGGCGACGATCTCTCCCAGCGCGCGCCGCAGCTCCAGCGCCTGCTCCCTCGCCGCGATCGCGTCGTGGAGGCGGTCGGTGAGGTACAGGTCGAGTGACAGCGCCTCAAGCAGGCCGGCGCGGGTGGCGGCGTCGTTCCCGACGTGCCGCAGCGCGGTCTCGAAGAAGGCGACGGCTTCCCGGTGTGCTCCGGAGCGCGACGCCTCGGCCGCGGCGTCGGCGGCGTACCGGAGCGCCCGGGAGGTGTCGCCGGCCGCAGCGGCGTGGTGCGCGAGCACACTGGCGTCGCCGCCGGCCGCCTCGAGCGCGTCGATCATCGCCGCGTGCAGCGCCGACTCGGAGCCGGGGGCGGTCGCCTCCAGGACCGCGCACCGGGCGATCTCGTGCCGGAACGCCACACCGCGTCCGTGCCGGTCGACCAGGCCGACAGCGGCGAGCGCGCCGACGACGGACGGCGACACGTCGAGCGCGTCGAGCAGTTCCCGGCCGACCGGCTCGGGGGTGCAGGACAGCAGTTCGAGGCACTGCCGGGCCGACGGGTCCAGCCCGGTGATGCGGGCGAGCACGGCGTCGCGGACGCTCTCGGGCAGCGGGGAGCCCGGCTGGGCAAGGATCTGGCTGACGAAGAACGGGTTGCCCGCGGTGCGGCGGTGCACCTCGGCCGGGTCGGGCCCGTGCCCGTCGAGGAGAGCGGCGACGGCGGCCCGGCTCAGCGGGGTCAGCTGGAGCCTGCGGGCCTCGGGTGACGCGACGAGGTCGCCGAGGACGGCCCGCAGCGGGTGGTCGAGGTCCAGGGTGTCGCGGTAGGACAGCACCAGCAGCAGCGGCAACGTCGCGATCCGGCGGGCGAGGAACCGCACGAGGTCCAGCGTCGCCTCGTCGCCCCAGTGCAGGTCCTCCACGACCAGCACACGCGGGCGGGTGCGCAGCGCGTCCAGCGTCGCAGCGAAGATCTCGTGCGGGGCCGCCGTGCCGCGCAGCAGTTCCGGCACGGACGGATCCAGGTCGTGCGCGACGTCGCGCAGCGGGCCGAGCGGGCGCGGCGTGCTCAACGAGTCGCACATGCCCCACAGTGGCTGCGCCCGGTCCCGTACCCGATCGACGAAGGCGCGCAGGAGGACGGTCTTGCCGATGCCCGCCTCGCCCGCGACGAGGACCACCGACCCGTGACCGGCGATCGCCCCGCGGACGTGCTTCTCGAGCACGTCGAGGGGATGCTCGCGCTCCAACAGCCGCACTCCGGGAACTGTAGGAGAAGGGGACGGCCGTGAACACCGTCCGGTCGCGGTCAGGCCGGCGCCGTCCTCGCTGCGACCGTGACGCCGAGGCGGCGCGCGGCCGCAGCGGCGTCACCGCGCGAGTGGACCCCGAGCTTCCCGAGGACCGCCGACACGTGGTGGTCGGCGGTCTTGGGGGAGATGACCAGGCGTGCGGCGATCTCGGTGGTGCTCAGTCCGTCGACGAGCAGGGCCAGCACGTCCAGTTGGCGGCCGGTGAGTCCCGCCGGGTTGGCCCGGGTGGCCGGCAGCCGGCCGCGGGGGACGGCGCTCACGCCCGTCTCGCGCAGCCGGGCACGGAAGAGGGCGGCCACCGCCTTGGCGTCGAGGCGGTCGAGCAGTGGGAGGGCGGCCAGCAGGTCGTCGGGCGACCCCGCGTCCCAGAGCGCCAGCACCTGCTCGTACGGCTGGCCGTCCGACGCGGGCCGCGGCGCGGCATCGGGGACGGCCGGCCCGATTCCCGGCAGGCCTGCGCCGGCCAGCCGCCGGGACCACCGGCGGAGCGGAGCGACGGTGGCGTCGCGGCCGGTGTATGTCTGCGTCAGGAGCCCGGTCACCAGCGGATCGTCGAGCCGGGGGTCGGGCCGCCGGGTGATCCAGGCGTTCTCGGCCAGCGCGCACGCGGCGGCGGCGACGATGCCGGGTTCGTCGAGCGTGGTGACCAGGCGCCACAGCTCGTCCAGGTGCGGGTTCACCGGTGGCCCGTCGCTGCGGGCCACGAGCATCCCGAGCACGAGGTGGGGCCACACCTCGCCGAGGGGGATGTCGCCGGACCGGAGGGCGGCGCGGGCGTCGTCCTCGGCGTCGGCCCAACGCCCCTGCAGCAGCCGCAGCCTGGCGCGCACCGACAGCAGGTACGTGGTGCAGATCGGGGCGTCGCGTTCCTCGCTGATGCGGAGCCCGTGGGCGAGCGACTGCTCCGCCTCGACCAGGCGCCCCTGCTCGACGTCGTAGTGGCAGAGGTTGGCCATCGGCGTGGTGGCCAGGTCGTCGCGCCGGTGCGCCAGGCCGACCTCCGTGGCCGCGAGGAGATCGGCTCGACCACCGGTGTCGCCCTCGAGTAGGCGGCTGACCGCGAGCCCGATGGACGCCGTGCTGCGCAGCACGACGTCGTCGCCCAGTTCGTCGGCGATCTTGGCCGCGTGCGCGCCGGCCCGCCGCGCCTCCGCGGCGTCGCCGCGCCATGCCGCGAGAAAGGCGTGCCAGGCCAGGGCGAAGCCCAGCGCCCGGTGGTCGTCGGTGCCGGCAAGGATCTCGATGGCGGACCGGGCATGCCGTTCGGCGAGGGCACGCTCGGCCGCGCCCCACGCGAAGTGGGCGAGCGCGGTGTGTCCTATGCCCACCGCCACGACATCTCCCGACCTCTGCCGCATCTCCAGGGCCCGCTGGCGCGTCGTGATGGAGTCGCGGAGCCGGTCGGCGAGGTACAGCTCGGTGGACAGGGCCTCGAGCAGGGTGGCGCAGGTGGCGGCGTCGGCCCCGGTGTGCCGCAGGGCGGTCTCGTAGAAGGCGACGGCCTCCCGGCGCGCCCCGGATCGGGAGGCCTCCGCCGCCGCGGCCGGCGCGTACTCGAGGACCCGCGCGGCGTCGCCGGCCGCTGCGGCGTGGTGGGCCAGCACGCTCGGATCGCCGCCGACGGCCTCGAGCGCGTCGATCATCGCCGCGTGCAGTGCCTGCTCGGAGCCGGGTGCCGACGCCTCCAGGACCGCGGACCGGGCGATCTCGTGCCGGAACGCGACCCCCGTTCCGTGTCGGTCGACCAGACCGGTGGCCGCGAGCACCCCGACCGTCGCCGTCGACACCCCGAGGGCCCCCAGCAGTTCCCGCCCGATCGGCTCGGGCGTGCACGAGAGCAGCTCCAGGCAGTGCCGGACATCCGGGGCCAGCCCGGCGATCCGCGCGAGCACGGCGTCGCGGACGCTCTCGGGCAGCGGGGACTCCGGCTGGGCGAGGATCTGGCTGACGAAGAAGGGGTTGCCCGCCGTGCGGCGGTGCACCTCGGCCGGGTCGGGCCCGTGCCCGTCGAGGAGCGTGCCGACGGCGTCGCGGCTCAACGGGGTCAGCTGGAGCCGTCGCGCGTCCGGAGTGGCGACGAGGTCGCCGAGGACGGGCCGCAGCGGATGGTCGACCTCCAGCGTGTCGCGGTAGGACAGCACCAGCAGCAGGGGAAGCGTCGTGATCCGGCGGGCGAGGAACCGCACGAGGTCCAGCGTCGCCTCGTCGGCCCAGTGCAGGTCCTCCACGACCAGTATCCGGGGGCAGGTCCGGAGTGCGTCCAGCGTCGCCGCGAAGATCTCGTGCTGGGCCGCCGTGCCGCGGAGCAGGGCGGCCACGGCGGGGGCCAGCTCGTCCGCGACGTCACGCAGCGGCCCGAGCGGGCGCGGTGTGCTGAGCGAGTCGCACATGCCCCACAGCGCCGGTGCCCGGGGTCGCTCGACGAAGGCGCGCAGCAGAGCGGTCTTGCCGATCCCGGCGTCGCCGGCGACGAGGACGGCGGAGCCCCGGCCGGTGACGGCCCGTCGGGCATGCTCCTCGAGCACGTCGAGGGGATGCTCGCGCTCCAGCAGGCGCACGGGCCGATCGTACTGTGCGAATCGGGCTTTTCCGGTAGGTCAGGAGTACGGCTGCACGCCGTCAGGGCCAGGACGGCAGCGAGTCCGGATAGAGGATCTTGACGATCTCGCCCCACAGCGCCTGCGACGGCACGGCCTGCGCGTCCGCGACGTTGCTCGCCACCACCACGGTGGCCTGCTGACTCGGCAGGTAGAACACCATGTCGCTGTAGCCGAAGATCGAGCCGTCGTGGCCGACCCAGTCGCCGAGCTGCGTGACGCCCAGGCCGTACTGCAGCCGGATCCCGGAGTTCGTCAGCGGCGTCCAGCTCTGGCGCTGTGCCGCGGTGGCCGGCGCCAGGCCGGTACCGGTGGCCAGCAGGGCGGCGTAGCGCGCCATGTCCGGGACGGTGGAGACCATGGCGCCCGCGGCTCCGGCCACCGCCGGGTTGCTCGCGGTGACGTCGCGGTAGCCCCCGGGAGGTGCCGGCGACGCGCCGTCGCCGAGATAGCCGTGCAGGGCCGGCTCGGGCAGCGCGTCGTCCGACGGGTAGGACGTGGCCGGCAGGTCCAGCTCCCGGATCAGGCCCGCCAGGTACTGCGGCGTCGGTTGCCCGCTCGCCCTGGCGATCACCAGGCCGAGCAGGACGTAGTTCGAGTTGTCGTACTTCGTCTGCTGGTTCGGCGGCGTGAACTCCGCAGCGTGTGCGCGGATGATCGCGAGCGTGTCGTCGTCGGTCCACGGCATCGTGGGCTCGGCGAGGTAGCGGGCGAAGAACGCCTTGTCGTCGGTGAAGTCGTAGCCGCCGCTGCGCATGGCGAGCAGGTCCCGGACGGTGATCGTGTCGCCGTTGGGGATGTCGGCGACGTAGCGCGAGACGGGGTCGGTGAGCGCCACCTTGCCCTCGTCGACGAGCCGCAGCACCGCGTACGCCGTGAACGTCTTGGTGACGCTGGCGATGCGGTAGTGCGCGTCGGGACGCAGCGGTGTGCCCGCCGTGTCCGCGCTGCCGTACGCCTTCAGGAGCGTGCCGTGCGCCGGGTCGACGACGCTCACCACCGCCCCGGTCATCCCGTTCACGAGGCTCTTCGCGGCGGCGTCGTCGATGCGGGCCAGCTGGTCCGCGGTGAAGCCGGCCGTCGCCGTCGCCGTCGCCGTCGCCGTCGCGGACGCCGACGGGGCGGCCGATTGTGCGGAAGTCGTCGGGCCGGTCGGGGCGCAGGCGGCGAGCGTCAGCAGTCCGGCGACGGCGATCAGGACCTTGCAGCGCAGCACGATGTCAGTACCTCGCGTTCCGGGTGGTCACGGGCACGGCTCAGGACGTTGCCGGGTCGGCCGCGCGGTCGACGCGGTCGGGGTAGGTGGCGGTGAACTTCATCGCGCCCCAGATCACCGCGATCGGGACGACCCAGTTCAGCAGCAGGTCGACGGTGTTGTTCCGGGTCGCGTCCGTGGCGTGGGCGTCGAGCGCGGTGACCGCGACGGCGGCGAGCCCGATCACGAGGATCCCGGCGCCCCAGACGGCGCTGAGCACGGTGTTGATCCGTCGGAACGTCGGCGAGCCCCAGTACTCGCGCGGCACGCTCTGCCGCGCGTACTCCTCGGTGAAGGGCCGCACGGGAGCAGTCGCGAGGACGAGCAGCCCCAGCACCACGCCGACGAGCGGCCGGCCCCACTCGAACAGCCACCGGTCCACCCCGGGCCCGCCGACGAACCCGACCACGGCGATCACACCGAACAGGACCAGCGACGCGATGCTGAGGAACGTCGGTCCGTGCTTCCTTCGTGCGCCCACCAGCGCGACCACGGTCATGACCACGGCGATCGTCGCGCTCCACGCCACCCCGTTCGCGTCGAGGCGTTGGGCCACGAGCGAGAACACGATCCAGGGCACGAACCCGAGCACGAACCCCAACTTGTTCACGTCTGCGGACGCTAGTGGATCATCGGCCGTCGGAACATAGGCCGGCCTGCGGATCCTTCTTCTGAACCGGGGCCGCCGCTGCGGTCGAATCCTCGCCGAAGTCCTGGTCGCGGCCTATCATCTGAGTCCTCCGTCGGTACACGACGGGTGCAGGACGGGGAAGATCATGATCCTCATTTGGGCGTTGATCGCCATCGTCGGTCTGATCGTGCTGGTGCTGGGATCCAGCGTCCGCGTGATCAACCAGTACCAGCGCGGGGTCGTGCTGCGCTTCGGCCAGCTCCGCGAGGCCCCGCGCGGGCCCGGGCTCACCTTCATCGCACCGGTCGCGGACCGCCTGCACAAGGTCAACATGCAGGTCGTCACGATGCCGGTGCCCGCCCAGGACGGCATCACCCGCGACAACGTCACCGTCAAGGTCGACGCGGTCGTCTACTACCGGGTCACCGACCCGGTGAAGGTCGTGGTCGACGTCCAGAAGTACGACGCCGCGATCGCGCAGGTCGCGCAGGCGTCGCTGCGGTCGATCATCGGCAAGAGCGACCTCGACGACCTGTTGTCCAACCGGGAACGCCTCAACCAGGGTCTCGAGCTCATGATCGACAACCCGGCGCTGTCGTGGGGTGTGCAGATCGACCGCGTGGAGATCAAGGACGTCGCGCTGCCGGAGTCGATGAAGCGGTCGATGTCGCGGCAGGCCGAGGCGGAGCGGGAACGCCGCTCGCGCATCATCACCGCGGACGGTGAGCTGCAGGCGTCCCGGACGCTCGCCGAGGCCGCCGAGATCATGGCCGAGCACCCGGCCGCACTGCAGCTGCGGCTGCTGCAGACCGTCGTCGAGGTCGCCGCCGAGAAGAACTCCACGCTCGTGCTGCCGTTCCCGGTGGAGCTGCTGCGGTTCCTCGAGCGCGCCACGCCCGGGGCTCCGGCGGCCGCACCTGCCCCGCCTGCTCCCGCTCCGCCTGCTGCCGCCGAGGTGGCGGTGCAGCCCCTGCCGCCGCTCGCGTCCCCCGGCGGCCGCAACGGCCACGAGCCCCTCCCCGACGACACGGCCCCGGCGGCCCAGGCCGACCCGACCTGACCTGCCGGCCGGGAGCGTTCACCCCGCACGATCAACCCGGCTGATCGTGCGGGGGCTCGAGCCCCTGATCCGGGCGTGATATCGCCCGGACGATCAACCCGGCTGATCGTGCGGGGGCTCGAGCCCCTGATTCGGGCGTGATATCGCCCGGACGATCACGTCGGACGCGCTCTAGCGCAGCCCGAGCGCCCGCGCTGCGAGCTGCGCCAGGTGCACCGGCTCGCGGGTGCCCGCCTGGCGGAGCTGGGTGCGGCAGGAGAAGCCGTCGGCGAGCACCGCGACGTCGGGATCCGCGGCGCGGACCGCCGGGAGCAGCACGCGCTCCGCGCACGCCATCGACACCTCGTAGTGGCCGCGCTCGAAGCCGAAGTTGCCGGCGAGGCCGCAGCAACCGGAGTCGAGCACGTCGGCGTCGATCCCGAGGGCGGCCATGGCGGCATGATCGGCCTCGGTGCCGAGCTCCGCGTGCTGGTGGCAGTGGACCTGGACCAGCGCACGCTGCCCCGGGGTGACGACGGCCGTGCGCAGGGCGTCGGCATGGTCGGCGAGCACCTCGGCGAAGGTGCGCACGCCCTGCGCGAGGCGGACGGCGAGGGGCTCGTCGGGCAGCAGCTCGGGCCCGTCCGACCGCAGGGCGGCGGTGCACGACGGCTCCAGCCCGACGACCGGAACGCCGGCGGCGAGCCACGGCTCGATGGTGCGCAGGCTGCGCCGCAGCACGCGCCGGGCGGCGTCGACCTGGCCGGTGGTGGTCCAGGTCAGGGCGCAGCAGACGGTGCGGGGCGGGAGCTCGACGGCGTAGCCGAGGGCCTCGAGCACGGCGACGGCGTCGGTGGCGACGGCGGGGTCGAAGTGGTCGGTGAAGGTGTCGGGCCACAGCAGCAGGCGGGGGCGGTCGGCGTCCGGTGAGCTCAGCATGGTGGCTTTGCTGCGGTGGGAGTGCAGCAAAGCCACCATGCTGCGAACCCCGGAACCCACGGCGGACGCCGCGAGCCCTCTGCGCCGGGTGAACCGCCGCCGGGCGATCGGGGGGATCGCGCGCTCCGGGGCGATGCCCCCCACCCGCTTCGCCACCGCTCCCAGCGGCCCCCGGGCCGCGGCGTTCAGCGCGTCCACCACCCTCGCCGGCAGCCGACCCACGATGTGCAGCCACCGGGGGAGCGCGCCCATCGAGTAGTGCGCCGCCGGGCGGCGGCGCCCCCGGTAGCGCTGCGCGAGGAACTCGGTCTTGTAGGTCGCCATGTCGACACCCACCGGGCAGTCGCGCTTGCAGCCCTTGCACGACAGGCACAGGTCCAGCGCCTCGGCGACCTCGTCGGACTGCCACCCGTCCCGGATCACCTCGCCGTTCGCCATCTCGAACAGCAGCCGGGCCCGCCCGCGGGTGGAGTGCATCTCCTCGCCCGTGGCGCGGTAGCTCGGGCACATCACCCCGCCGTTCGCCGTCACGCACTTGCCCACGCCCAGGCAACGGCGGGTCGCGCGGGCGAAGCTGCCGCGGTCGTGGCTGAACGCGAGCTGCGGGGCGTCGCGCATCGTGGGCAGACCGACGAAGACGCGCAGGTCGTCGTCCAGCTTCGCCGGCCGCACCACGCGGTCCGGGTTCAGGCGGCCGTCGGGGTCCCAGATCCCCTTGAACTCCTCGAACGCCCGGATGATCGACGGCGGGTACATCCGCGGCAGGAGCTCGGCGCGGGCCGCGCCGTCGCCGTGCTCGCCCGACAACGACCCCCCGTGCGCCACGGCGAGGTCCGCGGCGTCTTCCAGGAAGGCGCGGAAGTTGGCGATCCCGGGCCGGGAGGCGAGGTCGAAGTCGATCCGCACGTGCAGGCAGCCGTCGCCGAAGTGCCCGTAGTAGACGCCGCGGCGGCCGTGCCGGGCCAGCACCGTGTCGAACTCCCGCAGGTACGCCCCGAACCGCTCGGGCGGCACGGCCGCGTCCTCCCAGCCGGGCCACGCCTCGCCGCCGTCCGGCGATCGGGTGAGGATCCCGGCACCGTCTTCGCGGATCCGCCACAGCGCCTTCATCCGGGCGGGTTCGCTCACGACCAGCGACGAGATCGCGTACGGCTTCATCGCGGTCGCGACGGCCTCCGCGGCGGCGTGCGCCTCGGCGCGGTCCGCCCCACCGGTCTCGACGTAGAGCCAGCCGCCGCCCTCGGGCAGCTGGCGGGACGCGGTCTCGACGGGGTTGGTCGCGCGCAGCGCCGCGATCAGCCCGGCGTCCATCCCCTCGATCGTCAGCGGTCCGAGCGCGCGGACGACCATGACGTGGTCCGCAGCGGTGTAGGCGTCCGGGAAGCCGAGCACGGCCAGCGCTCGGGCCGGCGGCGACTCGACCAGCCGCACCGTCGCCCCGGTCAGCACCGCACACGTGCCCTCGGTGCCGACCAGCGCCTTGGCCAGGTCCACCTGGCCGGGGAGCAACTGGTCCAGGTTGTAACCCGAGACCCGGCGGGTGAGGTCGGGGAAGCCGACGCGGACGTCGTCGGCGGTCCGCTCGCCGAGGGCACGCAGGGCGTCGGGGATCGCGCCGTCGCCGCCCGCGCCGAGTGACAGCCGGTCGCCGCGGTAGGTGAGCACGTCGAGCCCGACGACGTTGTCGACGGTCTTGCCCCACGCCACCGAGTGCGACCCGCAGGCGTTGTTGCCGATCATCCCGCCGAGCGTGCAGCGGTTGTGCGTGGACGGGTCCGGGCCGAACGTCAGCCCGTGCGGCGCACCGGCGTCGCGCAGGGCGTCGCAGATGACGCCGGGTTCGACGCGTGCCGTGCGGGCGTCCGGGTCGATCGACAGGATCCGGTTCACCTGCCCGAAGTCGAGCACGACGGCGGTGTTGACGGCCTGGCCCGCGATCGACGTCCGCGCGCCGACCGGCAGCACCGGGACGTCGTGCGTTCGGCAGACCGACACGGCGGCCTCGACGTCCGCGACATCGCGCGGCGCGACGACGCCGATCGGGACCCGGCGGTAGTTCGACGCGTCGGCGGACCACATGGCCCGCGACGCGGTGTCGAACCGCACCGGGCCGTCGACGGTGCGGAGGAGATCGGCCCGCAGAGCGTCCGCGGCGGCACGATCGACGGGTTGCAGGCTCACCCGCTCAGTCTGCCGCCCGCGCGGTCAGGAGGCGTCCCCAAGTGCGTGGCCGTGTCCGTGACCGTGTCCGTGACCGTGTCCGTGACCGCGCTTCCCCCCGAGCGCCGGGTCGCCGAGGCGCAGCGGCGCCTTCTCGTAGCGGCCCTCGTGGGCGAGGATGGGCCGCTGATCGCCGGCGATCTCCGGGTGGCGCTCCTCCAGCTTCTGCCGCTGCTCCCAGGTGCGGCGCATCCGGTCGACGTACTCGGGGCTGCCGTCGTAGACCCCGCGCCACGTCTGCGGCATCTCGTTCTTCGACAGGCCCGGGTCCGCCTGGCCGCCGAGCGAGAACCCGGCCGGCACCTTGCGGGTCTCCCCGCCGCACAGCGGGCAGCCCGGCGCGGCGGTGGCGGTCATGGCCGCGAGGTGCTCGAAGCGCACGCCGCAGCCGCACCGGTAGACGTAGATCGGCACGGCCCACTCACCAGTTCTCGACGGACTTCGTGAGGATGTCGGCGATGTCGTCCTCGGTCGGCGTCTTCGGGCAGGTCGCCAGCAGCCGCTGCTGCTTCATCGTGCCCGGCACCAGGTCCGGCACGTCCGCCTCGGTGTAGCCGACCCCGCCGATCCCGTTTGGGATCCCGATGTCGCGCATCAGCGAGATCAGCACGGACGGGAGCTGCTCGCGCTGGTCGTTCCCCTTGTCCGCCCGCGGGTCCAGCAGTTCCGCCGCCTTGAGGTGCCGTTCCGGCGCGCTCTCGAAGGAGAACCGGAACGCCTCCGGTGCCGTCAGCGACACCGACTGCCCGTGCGGGACCATCGGCTCGTCCTGCGGGTAGCCCGCCGGCCGGTAGTCCTTCACCATCCCGGCGATCGGGTAGGCGTTCGCGTGCGGGATGTGCACGCCGGAGTTGCCGAAGCCCATCCCCGCGAAGGTCGCGGCCATCATCATCTCGCTGCGCGCCTCCACGTCGTCCGCACCGCGATGCACCGCGTTGCGGAACGACCTCGCGATCAGCGACATCGACTTCTCGCACCACAGGTCCGACACCGGGTTCGAGCCGCAGTAGGTGACCCGCTCCTCGGGCTTCTTGCGGTCGAAGTCCGCATACCAACGGGCCGTGTACGACTCCACCGCGTGGCAGACGATGTCCATCCCGGACGCCGCGGTGACCTCGGGCGGCAGGGTCATCGTCAGCAACGGGTCGACGACGGCCAGGGTCGGGCGCAGCCGCCAGTGGCTGATCCCCGTCTTGACCTTCATTGACAGAATGTCCATCACGCACATCGCGGTGGACTCGGAGCCGGTGCCCGCCGTCGTGGGAACGGCGATCAGCGGTTTGAGCTGGCCCGGGGGAGTCTTGGCGTTGCCGATCGGCTTGTTGATGTAGTCCATCAGCTCGCCGGGGTGGCTCGTCAGCAGGTTGATCGCCTTGGCGGTGTCGATCGCCGACCCGCCGCCGACGGCGACGAACCCGTCCCAGTCGCCCTGCGCGCGGGCGTACTCGACGGCCTTGTTCATCGAGTCGTCGGTCGGCTCGACGTGCACCCCGTCGAAGATCTCGGCCTCGATGTCGTAGCGCTTGAGGGAGTCCGCGATCCGGGACGGCGCCCCGACAGCGTTCACGCCGGGATCGGTGACGATCAGCACGCGCCGCACGCCGTAGCCGGACAGATCGAACCCGATCTCGTCGGTGGACCCCGCGCCGAACTTGAGCGGGGGCGCACCCCACGTGAAGATCGTCTCGTCGCGGAGCAGGGGATCGGTCATGAGTACCACTCCTTCGGTGCCACCCGCAGCTGGTGGATCTGCTCGGCGTCGTGCCCGAAGACCATCGTCGCGTTCGTGCGGTCCTGGACGCCCCGCAGCTTCTCCACCGACGAGTACCACTGCTCGAGGTTGTTGACGATGGCCGCGGGCGTCGACGGCGGGCCCCAGCTGTCGCCCATGTAGACGGCGTCGGAGGTGAAGATCATGGTGCCGCTGTCGGGCAGCTCGACCTGCATCGACATGCAGCCGACGGTGTGGCCGGGGGTCTCCAGCAGCGTGACGCCGGGGAGGATCTCGGTGTCGCCGGAGACGGTCTCGAACTCCAGGCCCTCGTAGTCCGTCTTCAGGTGCGCTCCGGTGAACAGGCCCTCGAAGCCGAGGGCGAACTCCTTCTCACGCTGGTGACAGACGAGCTTGGCGTTCGTGCCCTCGAACATCTTCGCGTTGCCGGCGTGGTCGAAGTGCAGGTGCGAGAGCACCACGTAGTCGATCTCGTCGAGCCCGACGCCCAGCTGCTGCAGCCGCGAGTCGAGGTACTCGTCCTCGCTGACCTTGTCGTAGGGGAAGAAGTCCTGGAGCCCGGTCGGCTGCCAGCGCTCCTCCCAGTCACGCGGGCAGCTGGTGTCCCAGAGCAGCCGGCCCTCGGGCGTCTCGACCAGCACGCAGTGCGTGGGGCAGTCGACCCACGGCGCCGGGCTGTCGCGGTGGTGGCGATCGGTGATGGACCGGCCGGGCTTGAGCAGGAGCCAGGTCAGGTCGGTCGTCATCGCCCCGCACGGGATGACGCTCAGCTTCGTCGCGGTGGCCATCGAGGTCCCTTCGGGACAGGAGGGTTGCGTGCGTCACACGAGAACTGTCGCGACCGTGGCATGCGACGTGCCCCTCGTCAACGGGCGTCGCTCCGAGCCTCACCGACACGGCAGGTCGACGAGGAGCGCTCCGTCGCGTGCCGGTGGCGACGCGTCACGACTGCGCGTCGCGCCGCCGGATGAGCTCGTCGGCGATCAGCAGGTCGTGCGGGTAGGTGATCTTGAAGTTCTGTTCCTCGCCGGCGACGTAGGCCACGGTCACCGACGAGAACCGCTCGAGGCACGCGGCGGTGTCAGTGCCCTCGAACCCCGCCTCGGCGGCCCGGTGGTAGGCCTCGAGCAGCGGGCCCGCGGCGAAGACCTGAGGCGTCTGGATGCGGACGTGCCGTCCGCTGAGGGGGACGAGGGTGCCGTCGTCGCCGACCGCGGCCAGGTCGTCGGCCACGAGGCCCGGCACCGCACCGCCGCTCTGCGCCGCGGCGCGGACGAGCGTCGCCACCAGGTCCAGGGAGCACATCGGCCGCGCGGCGTCGTGGATCAGCACCAGATCGAGTTCCGCCGACCGGATGGCGGGTTCGAGGTGCCGCAGCGCCCGCTCCTCCGAGCCGTGGCGGCTGCTGCCGCCGACCACGAGCTCGACGGGCACCGGCGGCCGCGGGAACTCCTCGTCGAGCGTGCGTTCCGCGAGGTCGAGGTCGTCGTCGCGGACGACGAGCACCAGGCGCCGCAGGCCCGGGGTCGTGGCGGCGGCCATGGTCTGCAACGAGATCCCGACCGCCGTCCGGCTGCCCAGCGGCAGGTAGGCCTTGTTGCGGTCCTTGCCCACGCGCAGCCCCGATCCGCCGGCGAGAACGACGACGGCGATCGCCTGCTCGGGCTCGGGCGGACCTGTGAGTGGCACGGCGGAACTGTAGTTCGACCCGCTCCGCCGCCCGTCGGCACGCGACGTCACGGACAGGTGTGACAACTCCGCCGTGCAATCTCCGCCGGTCGTCGGCAGTATCGCCGGGTGGCCAACCCGAGCGAGGACGGCGGTGCGCCGATGCAGGTGGCTGCGCACCTGATGCCGGTCCGGTCGTTCGACGCCGCGTGCGCACAAGTGATCGACTACCTGGCGCAGGTCGCGCCGATGGGTCTGTGGGCGGTGATGCGGGTCAACGAGGGCACCCAGCTCGTGCTCAGCTCGACCGGCGACACCTACCCGGTCCACGCCGGCGACGTCTTCCCCTTCGGTACGTCGCTGTGCAGGCGCATGGTCTCGGGTGACGCCCCCCGGATCGCTCCGGACGTCGCGCAGGTCGCGGCGTACGCCGAAGCCGCCGCGGCCGCGCCGATCACCATCGGGGCGTACGTCGGCACGCCCATCACGGGCCCTGGCGGCGAGCTGTTCGGCACCGTCTGCGGGTTCGACCCGCATCCCCTGTCCGAGTCGCTCACCGAGCACCAGCCGCTGCTGGACCTGTTGTCGAGCCTGCTGGCCGCGGTGCTGGCAGGCGACCTGCGCGCGACCTCCGCCGCCCGCGAGCTCGAGCACGCCCGGCGCGAAGCCGACGTCGACGCGCTGACCGGGCTCCTCAACCGCCGCGGCTGGGACCGGTACCTGCACGCGGAGGAGGAGCGGTTCCGGCGCTTCGGCGACCCGGCCTGCGTCGTCGTGATCGACCTCGACCGGCTCAAGGTCGTCAACGACACGCAGGGGCACGAGGCGGGCGACAACTACATCCGGCGGGCGGCGCGGGCACTCGAGAGCGGAGTCCGGCAGGGGGATGTCGTCGCCCGGCTCGGGGGCGACGAGTTCGGCGTCATCGCCGTGGGGGCGACCCCCGAACAGGCGCGCGAGATCGTGGAGCGTGCGGACGAGGCCATGCGCACGTCCGGGATCGCGGGGTCCTTCGGCTTCGCCCCGTACACGGTCGTGAGCGGCTTCCCCGGGGCGTTCGAGGCGGCGGACCGGGCGATGTACGAGCAGAAGCGGCGCCGCCGCGCGTGCGTGAGGGCCTGAGCGAATGGCCGCCGGACGTGAGCGCGACCTCGAACGGCTGCTGACCTTCATCGACGCCGTCGTCGCCATCGCCATCACCCTGCTCGTGCTCCCGCTCGCCGAGGCCGGCAGCGAGATCCAGAGCCGCACGGTGAGCGAACTGCTGCGCGACCACGTGGACGATCTGCTCGGGTTCTTCCTGAGTTTCACGGTCATCGCCCGGCTCTGGCTCACCCAGCACTTGATCGTCAGCTCCCTCGTCCGGCAGAACGGTGCCGTCATCCGGCTGCTGTTCGCCTGGTGCCTCACCATCGTGTTCCTGCCCTTCCCGACGACGCTGGTTACCGCCACCTCCAACGACGGCATCGCGAAGCTGCTCTACATCGGCACCATGGCGGTGAGCTCGGGCCTGCTCGCCCTCCTCGGCAGGGTGATCGACCGCGACCGGACCCTGCGCGACCGCGACGAGGGGCCGGACACCGCGATCACGATCGCGGTCACCGTCACGTTCCTGCTGGCGCTGATCATCTCGATCGTCTTCCCGGCCACGAGCTACTGGCCGCTGTTCCTCCTGATGCTGACCGACCCCGTCGTGCGTCGCCTGCAGCGGTGGGCCGGCTCGCGAAGCGACGCCTGACTCACCGCGATTGACCGGCTTCGGGCGTAGCGTGCGGGACATGCGACCGGTCGGGGCGACGTCGGTCGGCGAGCCCGAGGGGGCGCCGCCGGAGCGGCCCCGACGGCGCCGGCGGGCCGTGCTGATCGTCGCCGTCGTGCTCGCCGTCGCCCTGGCGGCCGGACTGTGGTGGGTCTCGTCCGGTGCTCCCGCCCCGGTGACGACCGCGGATGTCGACCAGGCGGTGCAGCGCGGCATCGAGCAGGCCCAGGAGGCCGAGCGCAACGTCCCGCCCGAAGCCACCACCGCGTACCGGATGATCACGCCCTCGCTCGTCACCGTGACGACGCAGCGCACGGGGGGCGCCACCACGGAGACCGGCCTGGGCAGCGGGGTGGTCGTCAACGCGGGCGGTGCCGTGCTCACGGCCCTGCACGTCGTCGACGGCGCGACGCAGATCCAGGTCGACTTCGCCGACGGCACGCGGGCGGCGGCCCAGGTGACGGCCAGCCGGCCGGAGCACGACGTCGCGGTGCTCGCGGTCGACCGGCTCCCGGAGGTCGTCGTGCCCGCGGTGCTGGCCGGTCCGCCGCCGGTCGGCGGCACCGTCTTCGCCGTCGGCAACCCGCTCGGCCTGCAGCGCAGCCTGACCGCGGGCGTGGTCTCGGCGAACGACCGCACGATCACCCCGCCCCGGGGCCCCGCGCTGCAGGGCCTGATCCAGTTCGACGCCGCCGTGAACCCCGGCAACAGCGGCGGTCCGCTGCTCAACGGCGCAGGTCAGGTGGTCGGCATCGTGACCGCCCTCGCCAACCCCGCGAACCAGGACTTCTTCGTCGGCGTCGGCTTCGCCGTCCCGATCACCACCGCCGGCGGCGCGGCCGGCGGGCCCCAGCAGTAGACCGACAGTGCAGGACGACGAGGGGCGACCCGGGAGACACATGGATCACGACACCGACCCCCGGCTGCCCCTCGAGGCCACGCTCTACCAGGTCAAGAAGACGATCGTCGGCCAGGACGGCCTGCTGGAGCGCATGCTCGTCGCGCTCCTGGCCCGCGGGCACCTGCTCGTCGAAGGGGTGCCCGGGCTCGCCAAGACGATGGCGATCAAGGCGCTGGCGCAGGCGATCGGCGGCCGGTTCCAGCGGATCCAGTTCACCTCGGACCTGGTGCCCGCGGACGTCGTGGGCACGCGCATCTACAACCAGCGCGCGGGGGAGTTCCAGGTCGCGCTCGGGCCCGTCTTCACCAACCTCCTGCTCGCCGACGAGATCAACCGGGCGCCCGCGAAGGTGCAGAGCGCGCTGCTGGAGGTCATGCAGGAGCGGCAGGTGACGATCGGGCGCGACACCTATCCGGCGCCCGACCCGTTCCTGGTGATGGCGACACAGAACCCGATCGAGTCGGAGGGGACCTACCCGCTGCCGGAGGCGCAGCTCGACCGGTTCATGTTCAAGGTGCTGGTCGGCTACCCCACGCCCACGCAGGAGTACGTCGTCGTCGAGCGGCAGACCACGGCCCAGGAGGCGCCGGAGCCGGTGATCGACGTGGAGACCCTGATCGGGTACCAGCGCGGCGCGGACGCCGTGTACGTCGACCCGCAGATCATCGAGTACGCCGTCCGGCTCTCCACGGCGACCCGCGACCCGGCCTCGGTCGGCTCGTCCGACCTAGCCCGATACGTGACGTTCGGGGCCAGCCCGCGGGCGTCGATCAACATGGTGCTCGGTGCGAAGGCGCTCGCGTTTCTGCGCGGCCGCGACTACGCCCTGCCCGGCGACGTCCGGGAGCTCGCGCGCGACGTCCTGCGGCACCGGGTCGTGCTGTCCTACGAGGCGCTCGCCGACGACGTGTCGCCCGACGACGTGCTCGGCCCGATCCTGTCGGCGGTCCCGCTCCCGGAGCTCGACCCCGGGCTCGGCACCCCGGGGCGCGGCGCGTCCGCGCGGCGCCCGTGACGGAGCCGGCCGCCGCCGCGGCGGTCCTCACGCCCGAACGCGTCCTGCGCCGCCTCGAGTGGCGGGTGTTGCGCCGTCTCGACGGGCGGCTGCAGGGCGACTACCGGACGGTGTTCCGCGGCACCGGAGTCGACGTCGCCGACCTGCGCGAGTACCAGTTCGGCGACGACCTGCGCCACATCGACTGGAACGTGACCGCGCGTACGGACGTGGCCCACGTGCGGGAGTACCTGGAAGACCGCGAGGTCACCGCCTGGCTCCTGCTCGACCTCTCGGCGTCGATGGGCTTCGGGCCGGTGCAGCGTCAGAAGCACGTCGTGCTGACCGAGGTCGCGGCGACGGTGGCACAGCTGCTCTCCCGCGGGGGCAACCGGGTCGGCGCGCTGCTGTTCGACGCCGCGGTGCGGGAGACGATCCCGCCCGCCTCGGGACGCAACCAGGTGCTGCGGATCCTGTCGCGGCTCCTGCGGCCCGGCGGTGCTCCTGCGGCCGGACCCACCGACATCGGTTCCGCGCTCCGCGCGGCGCTCGGGATCCTGCGGCGCCGGTCGCTGGTCGTCGTGGTGTCGGACTTCCAGTCCGAGCCGGGCTGGCAGGGGCTCCTGGGGCAGCTGGCCCGCCGCCACGACGTGGTCGCGATCCAGGTGGTCGACCGCCGCGAGTTCGAGCTGCCCGCCGCAGGGATGATCTACGTCGAGGACGCCGAGACCGGTGAAGTGATCTTCGTCGACACCGACGACCCCGGGTTCCGGCAGCGGCTCGCCGCCGCGGCCGACGAGCGGCAGGCGGCACTGGTCGGCGACCTGCGCTCCGCCGGGCTCGACCTGCATCCGGTCGCCACCGACGACGACCTGGTGCGGGCGCTGTTCCGCATCACGCACCTGCGGCGCCGCGCGAGATCGGGAACCGGGCGATGCTGACCTTCGCGTGGCCCTGGATGCTGCTCGCGCTCGCGGTCGTGCCGCTCGTCGTGCTCTGGTACCGGAGGTTGCAGCGGGCCCGCGCCGCCCGGCGCGCCGAGCTGGCCGCCCTCGGCCTGGTCGGCCCGGCCCCCGTCGCGGGCTGGCGGCGCACCCTGCCTCCGGCGCTGCTGCTCGGCGCCCTCGTGCTGCTGCTCTCGGCGCTCGCCCGCCCCGAGATCGGCGTGCCGCTGCCCCGCCGGGAGGGCACCGTGATGCTGGCCTTCGACGTGTCGTCGAGCATGACCGCCACCGATCTCACGCCCACGCGGATGGACGCCGCGAAGGCCGCCGCACGCACCGTCGTCGAGCGCCAGCCACCCACCGTGCGGATCGGCGTCGTCGCGTTCGGCTCCAGCGGGCTCGTCACCCAGCAGCCGACCGCGGACCGCGCGAGCGTGCTCGCCGCGATCGACCGCCTCCAGCCCGCAGGCGGCACGGCGCTCGGCAGCGGCCTGCAGACGTCGCTGAGCGCCATCACGGGGAAGCAGGTGCTGGTCGACGCGCCCGGGAGCCCCGGCGGATCCGGCGGAGTCGAGCCGCAGGGCCCGGACCTCGGCTACCACGGGTCCGCGGCCGTCGTCCTGTTCTCCGACGGCGAGAACACGGCCGAACCCGACCCGGTCGACGTCGCCGAACTGGCGTCGAGTGCGGGAGTGCGGGTCTACCCGGTCGGCATCGGTTCCCCGCAGGGCACGGTGATCGAGGTCGACGGGTTCCAGCTCGCGACCGCCCTGGACGAGCCGACGTTGCGCACGATCGCCGACCGGACGGACGGGCGCTACGTCGCCGGGGCCGATCCTGCCGCGCTCGCCGGGGTGGCCGACGCGATCGACCTGGAATGGAAGGTGGAGACGGAGCACATCGAGGTGACGGCCCTGCTCGCCGCAACGGCCGGACTGCTGGTGCTGGCGGGCTTCGGCCTCTCGCTGGTGTGGTTCGGGCGGGCCGTCTGATGGGCTTCACCTGGCCGCTCGCACTCCTGGCGCTGGTCGCCGTGCCCCTGCTGGCCGGGGTGTACGTCGGGCAGCTGCGCCGGCGGCGCCGGCAGGCGGTGCGGTACTCCAGCGTCGCGCTGATCAAGGCCGCGACGCCGCGGCGGGCGGCCTGGAAGCGGCACGTGCCCGTCGCGCTGCTCCTGGCCGCCCTCGCCGCCCTCGGCCTGGCCGCGGCCCGGCCGCGAGTGAATGTCGACGTGCCGGTCTCGGAGTCGGCCCTGATCCTGGCGCTCGACGTGTCGGGGTCGATGTGCGCGACGGACGTCGAGCCCAACCGGCTCACCGCGGCACAGGCGGCGGTGCGCGACTTCGTGCAGGCCCAGGACGGTCACACGAGCATCGGCCTGGTCCTGTTCGCCGGCTTCGCCCAGGTCGCGGTGGCGCCGACGACGGACCGGCAGCCGCTGCTGCAGGCGATCGACTCGCTGACCACGGGCCGGGGCACCACGATCGGCGCGGCGATCCTCAAGTCGGTCGACGCGATCTCCGAGATCAATCCCGACGTCGCGCCCGCGGACACCGACCGCACCCCACCGGGCCCGGCCCCGCCGCGGGCCGCCGGCAGCTACGCGCCGGAGATCGTCGTCCTGCTCACCGACGGCGCCAACACCCGCGGCGTCGAACCCGTCGACGCAGCCGAGATCGCCGCTCAGCGCGGGGTCCGGGTGTATCCCATCGGGTTCGGGACGCCGAACCCGACGTCGATGGTCTGCACGGCGGCCCAGCTGGGCGGCCGGGGCTTCGAGGGCCGGGGCGGCATCGCCGGGGGCGGCGCCGTCGGCGGCCGGAACTACCTGGTCGCTGACGAGGCCACGTTGCAGCAGGTCGCGGACGTGACCGGCGGCGAGTACTTCGCCGCGGCCGACGCGGACCGGCTGCAGCGCGTGCTGGAGGACCTGCCGCGCACCGTGCAGACCCAGCACCGCGAGATCGAGGTCAGCGTGTGGCTGGCCGGCATCGCGGCGCTGCTGCTGCTCGCGAGCGTGTGGGCGGCGGCGCGCTGGACGGCGTTTCCGGCCTGAGTAAGACGTGAAAGAGCCGGTTGGACGAGATCGACGATCTCATTGTAGTCCGACGTACGGGCGGAGTGCGTCCACGATTTCTCGGATATCAGCTTCGAACCTGGTGTCGTGGATCTCACTCTTCTCGAAGAAGCTCAGCCCGCGAAGGTCTTCAGGAAGCTCTTCAGGCTTAGGCATGTCGACTTTTCGAAACAGTACTGGGATGACAGGAATCTCCAGTTGTAAGCCAGTCCTGATCTCGTAACGGACGTGGTCGCGTTGAAGGTCGAGCCGACGCGTTTGTTCTTCCTGTTTGATAAGTGGATTCCATGCGGGACCGATGACGACCAGCATGGCCGTGCTGGACTCCAGCTCCGCCTTGAGGCGAACACGGAAGTCGACGCCGAGCTGGCGGCGGCTGCGGTCTAGGAATACCCGCTCCGGCCCGAACTCTCGAGAAAGTTCGACGTAGAGGTAATTGGCAAGCTCTTGGGCGTCCTCCCGTCGATAGCTGATGAATACCTTCCCTCTTGGCCGAGGTGGTGCATGGCTTCGCTCCGGCTCGGAACGGCGTGAAGTAGGAGGCAGTGCACTTACGGCCCACTGAGAGCCGGCAACTCTTCGCGGCACACCGTCAGCATCGCTGAATGAAAAATTTACTACGCGAATCTCGAGCTCGCCGACGTCCGTAACCTCCACAGTGAAGTAGTGATCGTATCGTTGGCCAGATTCAAGGCGGTGCACGTGAAATCGGCTCGATCCGGTTACTAAGAGTAAGCCACTTCCGAGGGAAAATCGAACGTTGATGTTCGTGCACATTCCCTTCCCATTATTGTGTGCCGTAATTTTAAGCTGGGCCAATTCACCCACACGAAGGCTATCGGGATGCGAAAAGCTGAGCTGAACCACGCCTACCGACGCCCTCGGCTCTGGAAAATGACTGGATGATGACGGCGCCTACAGTCTTGGCAATGAACAGCTTTTCGCGTAGGCTCCGAACCGCCGGAGAAGGCATCATCCGTTATATCAATCTGGTGACGACGGCAAAGCGCTTTACCGCAGTGGTGACAGACCGCATCAATAACTACGCTTCTGCCACGCTCAGCTCTGCCGCAGTCAGCGCACCGCCACTGCATTACTTAACGACCTCTCACTCGTACAGCCCGAATTCAGCACGAATCTGTTCTATCAGCTGAGCGGCCAGATCTGGGGCAAGCCTACCGGATTCGAGCAAGTCTGCGATCAACCTCTGCGTAGATCCATGCTCCAGGATGCCTGGCCGCTCCCTGCATGAGTTGAGGGCCGACTCCACCCTTCTGCGCAGGCTCCGCCACTCGTCGTGAATTCTACGATCGATGTCCTCGGAGGTGAACGCTCCACGCACAGAAAGCGCCATCTCGGTTCGGCCCGATGTGGCGATACCGCCGTCGTGAAACTCTTGACCGCTGAGCACAAGGTGAAAGTCAATGGGATAGACGCCGTCGTACTTCCGGCCAGAGATGTCCCAATAGCGGTTGACTGCTGAAGCCTTCTTGCTAGGTTGTGGCGGATTCTCGACTACTCGTTTTACGTAGTAGTCGTCGTCGCTGAGGCGCGCGGTTACTCGGGCGACAGTGGCTCCATTCGGAATGACTGTTTGAAAGGTCTCTTGGATAACGGGAGACCTGTTGTCGACTGCGCCATTGCTAAGTGACGTAGCGTCCTGTTTTTCTGGCGGTGGAGGCAGCACTCGGACCGCTTCGTATCGTACGGCGGCCAGGCTCATCTTGAATGTTAGGTGCACCTGAGTGTGCAACTTCCTTCGAGGCCGATCTCGTCGGATCGCGCCATTCGAACCGTGAATGCGGGCGCCCGTGATCCGGCATATGTTTCCGGCGAACCTCGCTATAATGCGGCCGTGGACGACGTCCTGCGACCGGATTTCATTCTTGAAGGTCAACGAAAGTGGATATCGACCGCGCACCGATCTATCGATACTGTCCGCAATATTGCGCCACTCGATCGTTCGCGTTTGCGTTCCGTCTCCCGGACTGATACTGACGAGCGGGTAGTCTGTAGCGCTTTGCACGGATCCCCAAGCAGTAGGGACCGTAAGCTCGAGAAAGTCAATTGAGATGAGAGGGATACCGTCCTTGACGGCTCCGAACTTCGTCCATTGAAACTCGAGTTCGAGAGAGCGCCGGTCCGATCCGGGTACAAGTGTAGGCGTCACCCAGATTGGCATAGTCCAACTCTTGTCATGTTCCGGAGTCACAGAGTAAGTTGCACTAATCTTCCAGTTACGGCGCCCGCGCCCGTCCGCCGAGCTGAGCAGCTCATGGCTTTTCACCTGATCTGTGAATAGAAGCATCGAATTGCGCACCAAGCGGCAACCTCGAGTTGACATTGGAGTCAAGCCCACCGGTCCACGCAACACCAGTGCGCCAGCCGTAAATGCAGTACTTCTAGATTGAATATGGTTACGGCGGCGATGCGACTGCACACTGCCCCATGATGCATCGTTCCACTCTGCATCCACGGCTAGCGACCCAGACACTTCGATGCCACGTACAGAGTAGTGCTGGCTTTCGTCGAGCTCGGCGTACCCGCGAACCTCATCGATTATAGATATCGAACTTATTGCCGGGTCGATCAACAGCCGTCGAGACAGTCGCTTGCGCACCTTCCTAACCTCGCGCAGGGAGGTGTTCAGTGCAAAGTATGTCGAGATCAATGCTGCCAGCAGCAGGATGAGACCAGCGAAGATGCTGAACAGTGCAGTCAAAGTGCCCAGGATTATGCCAAATATACTTGCGAGGCTCCAAATCAGGTATTTCCGCTCGTAGTGCACACATTTGGTACAGAAATACTTCTTCGTTCTCGGCCGACGCTTCGCGCGGGCCATTGGGTGCAGGGTGAAGTCTTGAAGGTAGATGACTGCTCTGCGAGAACTGTGACGCCCATCGTGCATTTCACACATCAGTCGGTGGCAGATGCAGCATGACTTGCGGATGTCCGGTGAACCGCACTCATGACACTGGCTCGATGGCGGCCGGGATCTTAGGACGAAGATGTCCGATGACTCAGTTATCTCGCTCTCAGGATCGGTTTCACTGGTCATCGCTGAGCCTGCATGTGGCTGAAGCGGGTGCTGAGAGACTTTCGAAGTTCGTTAACCTCAGACGTTAGTTCACGGTTGTCGCGAGGAACGCGCCCATAAATGGTTACGCGAATATCGCCGCTCTCAAATTTGCTCACGTACCTGTGCCAACCGGGCGTTTCTGCCCGACGACGCGTCGTATAACGTCGGCCACGAACCACGAGGAGGAGTAGAATTTCGTTGGGCCCTTCGTCGCGTGAGGCTTGGATGAACCACCGAGGAGAGTCGTCCGCTCCCTGCTTCGGGAAGGTTTCTAGACTGAAGCCCCGATCTCGCAGGGCGGCCATGATGTCGTCTACACGCCCCTCCTCGGGCACTACTTCGTCGAAATGCAGAGTATAGGTTGCGCTCACGTCTCGCCGATTGAATTCATCTTCCAAGTAGACTCGGAAGCTTAAATGCAACGTCGTCTTCAAAGAAAGAGTTCCGCGGGGCTGTCGCTTACCGGCAGCGCTGAACAAGCGCGCGTCCATCCCGGAGTAGAGCTCATCGCCCACCTCAACTTCAATTTCGCCGTCTAGAGTTGTTTCATTACGTAATTGGCCTGGCTGTTCGACGATAAGTTGCATCTCGGCGCTGCGCATACGCCACATCGTGCCGTCCTCGAGATCGTCATGTTCCTCATCTTCGAGGTTGTCGTCGCCGCTGGTCTCGCTGTCCTCGATGGGTTCCGGACCTGTAGTTGAATCTGCATCGTCGGGCTTGGAGTTTGGAGGCGTGGCTTCTGCGCCGGACTCGTTACTTGCCGGGGGTCCGTCTTGATTCTCAACCTTGTCTTTCACGCTATCGGTAGGTGTGCCCGGGTCGGCATCATCAACTCGGTCGAGAGGAATGGTGACCCACTCCAGGCATCCCTTTTCAGGATTGTAGAGCATTTGGTACTTCTTGTCGCCCAAAGTAAAGCGAAGTGAACTCGGAGCAAGTGAGGTAATTGTTGGCCAGGTCAGCGAAACCCGTTTGATCACTGCCGATGGTTCCGCTTTGGACCGCCGCGGCCAAAGTAGATTGATGCTGAGAATCAACCACAACTCAGAAGAGAAGGCTGGCTGGCGAATGATCTGCTCAGGCACGAAGCCGGCTCGGCTCTTCTTCCCGGGCCGAATCTGCAACTCATCAGGGGTCACGGGTTGGTCTTCGGGGTCGACTACGCGAAAGTCGATCTTGATGGGGAAGGGATAGTTTCCGGCGTCCGGTGGGAAGTAGTCGATGTTCAAGACGGCTTCGTGCACCCCGGAGTACCTCTGGGTATGTTTTAACTCGGAGCAGCGTACGGGCACTCGAAGCGGAATTGCATCATGCAATGCAGCGAGAGGGCTTCCGTCCTTCCTTCGCGTGTCCCGAATATTGACAAATGCAAGATGGCCGATTGTCGCTTCCAGGCGGGCGTCTGGATCATCGATCTGCAGTTGTTCTATCTGTTCCTGCGCATCTTCGATCGCGTTACGTGTGAAATACTGATAACCGTCATATGGTACGTGCGCGCTTATTCTTCCCCTGTGTGCATCGCCCCGCAGCTGGCTTATAAATGGATTTGCTGAAAGTTCTTGATGATAACTGTACGCCTCAGTTACGGATACTTTCTGGGGACGAGCTCTGGCGAATATATTTTCGGACGTAACAGTATATTGCGTGGTCATCATGTACCGCCTGCGTCGACGGATTTTGTTCAAGATCCTGCGACACGCCCTTGAAAATTGGCGGTAGCTGTTCGTACGCCTCGAGCGAGTCCCCGCAAACCTCGGCACGGGCCGATCGTAAATCAGCGATGCGGCAGCGGTCAATCGACAGCGCTCGCCGATGTAAACCTGCGCGGTACGATTCTGGGCGTCTTTGACAACGTCCCGTGGGGTTGCGAGGACGGCTGGTTCGGCGTATGTTGCCGACTCCTCGTGGCGGCCGCCTCCGTCGACGAGGAGCCCGAACACTCACAGCACACGAGGATGTTGTAGTGCGGCTCGAAGAGTCAAGCTTGATCTCATCGGTCCCTAGCCAAGCCGGTGTTCTTAGGTCGGTTCTGCCTCGGCAGCTTGTGGGCGAGGCGCGCTTGACTCCGTTCCCGGCCTGAAAGCGGTACGTAGTTGTCCGTATTGCCGCAGGTCTCACCGGTCCGTGCTGCGATGCCCGGCCGACGACACGAGAGGGCGGACCATGGACCTGGCCGGACGCATCGACTGCACGCTCACCGCGGCTGGGGCCTTCTTCCGGGTGTGGGCCCCGCATGCGGTGGCCGTGTCGGTCGCTGTGCAGGACGGGCAGGACTGGGCCGGTGGCCCCGGCGTGACGCACGCACTGAAGCGGGCCGCCGACGACTACTGGAGCGCGACGGTGCCCGGTGTGGCACCCGGGCAGCTCTACCGGTTCCGGATCATCACCGACGACGGCGTCGCCCTCGAGCGGCTCGACGCCGCGGCGCGCGACGTGATCAGCTCCGAGCTGACCCGCACCGGCGACGGCCGCAACGCCTCGATCGTGCCGGACTCCGGTCCCTACCCGTAGGCGCCGTTCTACCCCCCGCGCTTCGAGGACTTCCTGATCTACCAGTTCCACGTCGGCACCTTCGCCGGGCGCGGCGACCAGCACGACACGGACTGGGCGACGTTCCCGGAGGTGGAGAGCAAGCTCGGCTACGTCAAGGAGATGGGCTTCACCTGTGTGCAGCCGCTGCCGGTTCAGGAGTACGCGATGAACCGCTCCTTGGGCTACAACCCGGCCACGTTCTTCGCTCCCGAGTCGTCGTACGGATCCCCTGCGGAGCTGCGGCACTTCGTTCGACGCCGCGCACCGGAGCGGCTTGGCCGTGATCGTCGACGTCGTCTACAACCACTTCGGCAAGGACGACAACGTGCTGTGGGCCTACGACGGCTACGCCACGGACGGCGGCATCTACGTCGAGGGCGGTCGCGACACCTGGTGGGGCCCGGGCCCGCGTGGTGGAAGCGGGAGGTGCAGGACTACTTCCACCAGAACGCGCGCATGTACCTGGAGGAGTACCGGGCCGACGGGCTCCGGTTCGACGTCACCACGCAGATCGACGGCGAGCACCTGCGGATCGTCGTGGACCGGCTCCGGGTGGAGTTCCCCGACCGCTACCTCGTCGCCGAGCACCTGCCCGACGGCCCGTGGATCGTCCGCGACGGCCGGTTCGCCGCGACGTGGACCGCCTGGGCCCATCACGAGACGCAGCGGGCGCTCGCCGGGCAGGATCCGGTCGACAAGGTCCTGGGCGTGCTGGGCTGGGACGGCTACGACCACGCCTGGAACCTGGTGAAGTACACGCTCGGGTCGCACGACGACATCGGTGACATGAACGAGGGCGACGCCGAGGGCGGGCTGAGCAACTGGAACCGCCGGCACCGCTACCTGGTCGACCAGCTCGGCAGCCGCGACGACCCGGCGGCGCGGGCGAAGTGCCGCCTGGAGTGGGCGCTGAACGTCACGATGCCGGGCACACCCCTGCTGTTCATGGGCTCGGAGTGCCTCCAGGCCGCGCCGCACGTGGGGTGGGGCTACTGGCAACGACGGCACCGACCGCAACGGCGACCACCGCTTCGACTGGACCATCGCCGGCGACCCCCTGGGCATCGAGATGCGCCGGCTTGTGGGGGCGGCGAACGCGCTGCGCCGGGCCCACCCCGCCCTGCGCGCCGACTCCCTGGACGTCACGCACGAAGACCGCGACAACGGGGTGCTCGCCTTCGTGCGCGAAGCCGGCGACGACGTTGTCCTGGTCGTGGTCAACCTGGGCGACCGGACGTTCAGGGACCATGGCTACGGGGTCCGGACCGGCGGGCGTACCGGGCGGTGGACACAGGCGCTGTGTACGCAGGACGCCGCGTTCGGCGGCTGGGACGGGGCCGGCAACGCCTACCACCAGCCCTGGACGCAGGCCGACGGGATGGCGTACGTCAACGTCCCGGCCTGGAGCGTGGTGGTGATGCGGCGTACGTGAGCCGCGACGGCAGGAGCCCGCCCCCACGAGGGGGACGGGCTCCTGATGGTCCGGTGAAGGACTGGATCAGACGGCGCGCACGGCCTGGGCCTGCGGGCCCTTCTGGCCCTGGCCGATCTCGAACTCCACGCGCTGACCCTCTTCGAGGTTACGGAAGCCCGCACCATCGATCTGGGAGTAGTGCACGAAGACGTCCGGGCCGCCACCGTCCTGGGCGATGAAGCCGAAGCCCTTCTCGCCGTTGAACCACTTCACGGTTCCCTGTGCCATGTACAAGCTCCTTGCAGGTGCTGAACCCCGCACTTTGCGGGGCCCGGCCGACCTTACGGTGACCCAGGCAGCGACGTCCCTGTGACGCCCCACCTCGGCCACCTACTGTTCCGCGAGCGTGCAAGACACGAACACCGAAACCGAACGACCTGCTGTATTGAACGACATCAACGCCGTTTTCGTTCCTCCACGCGCCGATCCAGCGCACGCAGTCGGTGAACGGTCACTCCGGCGTCGTCCTGATGGGCTCCGCAGCTCTCCGCCCAACGGGTGCACGCTGTGACGAACGCCGCGGCGGGCGGCCGGCCCGGGTCCGCGAGCCACACCTCTCCACCCGCGGTGACCAGGCGGGGAAGCAGCTCGGCGAGGTCGGTCAGGTCGGCGTGGGGGTAGAGCACGTCCGCGCCCAGCACGAGATCCCACGGCGCCCGGCTCGACACCGACTCCGCGTCGGCCCACGAGCAGACGCCCACCTCGACCGACGTCCCGTTGAGCGCGGCGTTGTAGGTGGTGAAGGTGAGGGCGTCCGTGGAGCGGTCGGTGGCGAGCACGTGTGCACCACACAGCGCGGCGGCGATGCTCGGGAGCCCCAGCCCGCACCCCAGCTCGAGCACCCGGGCGCCGACCGGTGCAGCGGCGGCCACGGCCCGGGCCAGCGCGATGCTGCTGGGCCACAGCTCGGCCCAGTACGGCGGGTACTCGTCGTTCGCATCGAAGTTCTGCTCGTAGAGCAGCTCCATCGCCCCGCGCGGGTGGACCATCTCGATCTGTCCGCCGGGCACGGCGATCGAGCTGCGGATGAGCTGCCTCAGGCGAGGGGGCGCACTGGGCAGGGGGGCGTCGACGGGGATGGCCCTACTCCTGGTTCCCCGGACGTCGTCCGGTGTCAGGCCGATCGGGGACGACGAGGTGCCGGCCCCCGGGGAGTCTCGACACTCCCGACCGTACGCGCAGAAGACCGGACGGCCCGTGCGGCCCGGGTCGGGCGGGCGACGGACCGCACGTAGGGTCGGTGGCCAGGAGACCGGAGGTGGGCATGCAGGACCGGCCGTACCGACGGTTGCTCGTCGCGGCCGTCGGCTGCCTCGTCGCGTGTCTGGCCGGATGCACCGCAACCGTGCAGGGGCCGAACGCGGTCGACCCCGCACCGGGCCCGTCGGCGCAGGCTGCCACCGTCCCGGTCGCGTCGGTGCGGGTGCTGCAGTTGAACCTCTGCAACAGCGGTATCGCCGGCTGCTACACCGGCAGGTCCACCGCCGCGGCCGCCGCCGCGATCCGCGCGCAGGTGCCCGACGTGGTCACGCTCAACGAGGTCTGTGACGACGACATGCCGGCCCTCGAGCGCGCGCTGGCCGGTGTCGTGCCGGGCGGTGCAGCGGTGTCGAGGTTCCAGGCGGCGCGCAACGGGCGCACCGGCGAGCCGTACCGGTGCCGCAACGGCCGGCAGTACGGGATCGGCATCGTGTCGCGGTGGCCGTCGGTGCCCGGGTCGGTGGCGGGTGGCGGGATCTACCCGGCCCAGGACCTGGACGACCCGGAGGAGCGCGCGTGGTTGTGCGTCGACGCCGCGGCGAGCCCGGCGGTCGCGGTGTGCACCACGCATCTGGCCTACACCAAGCGGGAGGTCGCGGGCGCCCAGTGCCGGTACCTCTTCGGCACCGTGATCGCGGGGATTCGGGCGCGGGACGGCGCGGCTCCGGTGGTGCTGGGCGGGGACCTGAACCTCGGCTCGGGCGACAGCCCGGATCTCCAGGCCTGCCTGCCACCCGGCTCCGCCCTGGTCGACGACGGTGGCCCGCAGCACGTCGTGGGGACGCCCGAGTTCGTCGTCGACGCCTTCGAGACGATCGACCTGCGCGGCACCACGGACCACCCCGGCCTGCTCGTCACGCTCGGCCCGCGGCCGGTCGGCTGATCGTCATGCTCGCGGCGGTGTCGTTCATGTGGCTCGGGATGGTGCTGGCGATCTCTTTCCTCGAGGCGCCGTTGAAGTTCCGGGCGCCCGGGGTGACGGTCCCACTCGGCCTCGGCATCGGACGGATCGTGTTCCGCGCGCTCAACCGCGTCGAGCTCGTCCTGCTCGTGGCGGCGGTCGTTGCGGTCGCCCTGGCGCCGCGGCCGGCCCTGGTCGGGGTCGTCGCGGCGCTGGTGGTGCTGCTCGGCGTGCAACTCGGACTGGTCCGGCCGGCGCTCAACCGGCGCTCGGGCCGCGTGCTGGCGGGGGAGGAGCTGCCGCGGTCGCGGGGACACCTGGTCTACGTGGCGCTCGAGGTTGCGAAGGTCGCATTGTTGGTGGCGGCGGGCACGGCGGCGCCGGTGGAGGTGGCATGACCGGGGAGCAGGGCGCCGACGAGCCGGGTGGCGACGCCGTCTGCTGGCTGCACGAGCTGTGCCCGGAGTGCGGGGCGATGCCGACCGCCGAGCAGCCCGATCGGTGCTGGCGCTGCGGGTACCCGGCCGCACGGGACGCGGCGACCGTCGGTCCGGAGGAGCCCCGGGCCGACGGAGGCTGAGGGCGCGGCGCTACGACGCCGGTGCGGTCAGCGCACGCCCCGCGGTGCGCATCGCCACGTCGAGGGCGCGCGTCGGGTCGACACCGGACAGCAGACCGAAGAGCAGTCCGGCGGTCGCGGCGTCGCCCGCCCCGACCGTCGTCCGCACCGCCACGTCCGGCGCCACCGCACGGATGTCGCAGTCGCTCCAGGCCGGGATGTCCACGTCCCCGAGTACCGCTCCCGCCGCGGCGAGGCGCTCCGGTCCGGCCGTGCAGAGGCGCGCGCCCGCGCTTCCGGCGGTCACCATCACCACCGCCGGCCCCAGCTCGACCAGCGACCGGGCGGCGTCGAGATCGTCTCCGGACAGCCCGAGGACCGAGCGCAGGTCGTCGGTGCTCGGGGTGAGGACGTCGACGAGCGGCAGCACTTTCCGCAGGAGCGCCGGCCAGTCTTCGCGCGCCGCGGGTGAGGCCGGGTCGAGCACCGCCAGGTCGAGCGACGTGGTGAGCCCGGCCGCGCGGGCCCGGGAGAGCAGGGCGTGCAGGCCCGCTCCTGCGTCCGCGGCCAGGGCCGGCAGCAGTTGCGGGTAGCCCAGGTGCAGCAGACCGGCGTCGGCCAGGTCGATCGCCGCGCCGTCGAACTCCGCGTTCGCGCCCGCGTGGTGCCAGAACGACCGGTCGAGGCCGGTGGGCTGCACGACGACCGAGTACGACGTCGAGCGCCCGGGAACGAGCCGGATCCCGTCGGTGTCGACGCCGCGGGTCGTCAGGAGCCGGACGAGGGTCCGCCCGAGCTCGTCGCCGCCCGCGTCGCCCACGACCTCGACCGGCGCACCGAGCGCAGCCAGCATGCCGCCGGTGTTGGAGACGCACCCGCCCGCCGTCATGCCGAGAGGGCCGACCAGCTCCAGGTCGCCGGGGGTGCTGCGGGGGAGCACCTCGAGCCGGGGGCCAGGTCGACGCAGACGTGCCCGGCCACGACAGTGCGCCGCATCCTGCCTCCTCTACCCGGCCAGCTGGCCGCGGCGGCGGGCGAGGAACGCCCGCTCCGCCGGATTGTCCGTCGCCGCGATCGCCGCGTCGTAGGCCGCGCGCGCCTCCCCGGACCGGCCCAGGCGGCGCAGCAGGTCCGCGCGGGTGGCGTGCCAGGCGTGGTAGGCGGTCAGGCCGAGCCGGTCCACCGCCGCCAGCCCGACGGCGGGCCCGTCCAGCTCGGCGACGGCGACGGCCCTGTTCAGCGCGACCACCGGCCCCGGGTCCACCGCGGCGAGCTGGTCGTAGAGCGCCGCGATCTGGCTCCAGTCGGTGTCGGCCCAGGTCGGTGCGTCGGTGTGCACGGCGTTGACCGCGGCCAGCAGCTGGTAGCGGCCCGGCGGGCGCCCCGTGCGACGGGCGCGGTCGAGGCACTCGCGGACCAGCGCGTGGCCCTCGGCGATCAGCGCGCGGTCCCATCCTCCGCGGTCCTGCTCCGGCAGCGGCACCAGCTCGCCGTCCGCCACCCGGCTGGGCCGGCGGGAGTCGATGAGCAGCATCAACGCGAGCAGGCCCGCGATCTCGGCCTCGTCGGGCAGGAGCGTGCGCAGCACCCGGCCGAGCCGGATCGCCTCGTCGGTCAGCTCCGCCCGGATCGGGGCGTCGCCCGCGCTGGCCAGGTAGCCCTCGTTGAAGACGAGGTAGACCACGGTCAGCACGGCGGCGAGCCGCTCGGCGAGGTCGGCCGCCGAGGGCACCCGGTACGGGATGTGCGCGCCCTTGATCTTGGCCTTGGCGCGGGTGACGCGCTGCGCCATCGTCGTCTCCGGCACCAGGAACGCGGCCGCGATCTCGGCGACCGTGAGCCCGCCGAGCAGCCGCAGGGTGAGTGCGACCCGGGCCTCGGGCGCCAGCGCCGGGTGGCAACAGGTGAAGAGCAGCCGGAGGCGGTCGTCGTCGACGGCGCCGGTCGGCTCGTGAGGTGTGTCGTCGTGGATCATCAGAGCCGCCTGGTGCTTGGCGTCGCGCTGCTGCTCGCGGCGGATCCGGTCGATCGCCCGACGGACCGCGGTGGTGGTCAGCCAGCCGCCCGGGTTGGGCGGCACCCCGTCGACCGGCCAGCGTTCGAGAGCGGCCAGGAGCGCCTCGCCTGCGGCCTCCTCGGCGACGTCGAGGTCGCCGAAGCGGCGGGTCAGCGAGGCGACCACCCGGCCGAACTCGTCGCGGAAGATCCGCTCGATGTCCCTGCTCATTCTCCGGCAGTCATTCGCCCTGGAACGGCCGCACCTCGACCTTGCCGCGGCAGGCCGCCGAGCCCTCCTTCGCCCACTGCAGCGCCTCGTCGAGGTCGGCGGCCTGGATCATCCAGAAGCCGCCGAGGTACTCCTTCGACTCGGCGTACGGCCCGTCGCTCACGATCGGGGTGTCGCCCGTGTTGTCGACGGTCGTGGCCTGCTGGACCGGCGTCAGACCGCCCGCGAACACCCAGGCGCCCGCGTCGCGGACCTTCTGGTTGAAGCGGTCGACGGCCTCGAACACCGGCTGCATCTCCTCCAGGGACGGGAACTCCGTGTCGTAGTCGTGGTGCACCGACAGCAGGTACTCGGCCATGTCGTCCTCCTCGGGTTCGGGCGGCCCTGTCGGCCGCCTGACACTCCCTCCACGGACAGGAGCGGACGGATACGACAGCCTGGCAGAAGAATCTTCCGGCAGATTCCTCATGACTCCACCGACCCGAGCATGCGCTGCAGGTAAGCCCGCTCCGGCGCGCTGCCGACCAGCTCGAGTGCCTCCCGGTACGCGACCGCGGCCTCGGCGAGCCGGCCGAGCTCACGCAGCAGCTCCGCCCGGGCCGCCGCGTAGGGGTGGTGGGTGCGCAGCCGCGGGTCGTCGGCCAGGGCGTCGAGCAACTGCAGGCCCGCCTCCGGCCCGTCGCGCATGGCGACGGCCACCGCCCGGTTCACTGCGACCACCGGCGACGCCACGAGCCCGAGCAGCACGTCGTAGAGCGCGACGATCTGCGGCCAGTCGGTGGTCGCGACGTCCGCGGCCTCGTCGTGCAGGGCGGCGATCGCGGCCTGCACGCCGTAGGGGCCCGGCGGGCCACCCGTGAGCGCGACGACCACGAGGCTGCGGCCTTCCTCGATCATCGAGCGGTCCCAGCAGCCCCGGTCCTGGTCGTCGAGGAGCACCAGCTCGCCGTCGGGCCCGGTGCGGGCGTCCCGCCGGGCATGGACCAGCAGCATCAGCCCGAGCAGGCCGGCGACCTCCGGCTCGGCAGGCAGCAGCCGGCGCAGGATCCGGGCCAGGCGGATCGCCTCCTCGGCGAGGTCGAGCCGCTGCAGACGGGGCCCCGAGCTCGCCGCGTAGCCCTCCGTGAAGATCGAGTAGAGGACCTGGAGCACACCGGGCAACCTGTCGGGCAGCTCGTCCGCGCCCGGCACCCGGAAGGGGATGCGCGCCGCGCGGATCTTCTTCTTCGCCCGCACGATCCGTTGGGCCATCGTCGCGGGCGGCACGAGGAACGCCCGCGCCACCTCCGGCGTCGTGAGTCCGGCGAGGCAGCGCAGGATCAGCGCGCCACGGTCGTCGGCCGCGAGGGCGGGGTGGGTGCAGGTGAAGAACAGGGCGAGCCGTTCGTCGGGCAGCCCGTCGCCGTCCGCCGGCGGCGCCGGGTCCGCCCGGTCCGCCTCGGCCTGCAACACCGCCAGCCGGGCGGCGTAGGCCTGGTCGCGACGCAGGCGGTCGACGGCCCGGCGGCGGGCGGTGGTCAGCAGCCAGGCCCCGGGCCGGGTCGGCACGCCGTCGACGGGCCAGGTCTGCAGCGCCGCCTCGATCGCCTCGGAGGTGACGTCCTCGGCGAGGTCGAGGTCACCGAAGCGGTGGACGAGCGCGGCGAGCAGCCGGCCCCGTTCCTCGCGGAACACGGCCTCGACCGAGGTGTCGATCCCCTCGACGGCACCGGCTGCCCGCTCGCCCATCCTCAGCCCTGCTCGAAGTCGGCCACCGGCCGCACCTCGATCGTCCCGCCGGCCTGCGAACCGGGGCAGCGGGCCGCCCAGTCCAGCGCGACGTCCAGATTCGGCACGTCGACGACGTAGAAGCCGCCGATCAGCTCGCGGGTCTCGGCGAACGGCCCGTCGGTGACGGTGCGCTCGCCGCTGTTGCCGACCCGGACAGTCGTCGCGACGGTCGGGTCCTGCAAGGCCGCGTCCGAGACCACCACGCCGGCGTCCTTGATCGTCTTGTCGAAGAGCATCCACTCCTCGATGGCCGGAGGCGTGCACGCGGAGTCGGAGGCGTCGGTCATCCGGGGCGGGTAGATCAGCAGCATGTACTTCACGGTGGCTCCTGTCGTCGGGGCACGGCCGGGTCGCCGTCCAGCATGGCGACGAACCGGACACCGCCGCATCGACACGGCCCGGGAAATTCTCGACGGGATTTTCTCGACGGCGACGCGCCGCGGGAGCGCGGCGGGAAGTCGCCCGGCGCGGCATACCCTTCGGCCCCGTCGGCTGCGCCCGATCGAGGGGCCGATCGAGGGGCCGATCGAGGGGGTGCGCGAGATGGGGCTCGATCTGCGCAAGGTCGCCCACTTCGTCGCCGTCGCCGAGGAACGCAGCATGACCCGCGCCGCGGCCAGGCTGCACCTGTCGCAACAGGCCCTGAGCATGTCGATGCGCGCGCTGGAGCGCGAGCTGGGTGTGCCGCTGCTCGACCGGAGCAGCCGCGGGGTGACCCTGCTGGCGTCCGGCGAGGCGTTCTACGCCGACGCCGTGCCGTTGCTGGCGGCCGCGACCGCGGCGGTCGGGCGGGCCCTGCGGGCGGACCGCGGCGAGCCGGAGCTGCTGCGGATCGGCCACACCCCGTCGGTCACCGACATCGAGGTCACCGAGCTGCTCGCGGCCGCTCCCGCGCACCACGCCGGAGCGGCCGTGCAGGTCGTCGCGGTGTTGCCGGAGGACCTGGGTCACCGCCTGCGCGACCGCTCCATCGACGTCGCCCTGAGCCGGGCCGCGGCGCCGCCGGGCGACATGGCCGGGTACGTGGTGGCCCACCACCGGCTGCGGTTGGCGGTGCGGTCCGGCCACCGGCTCGCCCGGCGGGACGCCGTGACGCTGCCGGAGATCGCCGCGGAGACCCTCGTCGTCGGGGCACCGCCGGGCGTCTGCCCCTACACCGACCTGCTGCTCGGCCTGTGCCGGCGGGCCGGGTTCGAGCCGCGCCACCGGGTCGCCCCGGTGCAGGGCATCCCGCCGGTGACGACGGTTCTCGGCAACGACGGGGCTGCGCTGGTCACCGAGCTGCCGGGACCGGCGCTCGGGGGAGCGGTGCGGGTGGTCGACCTGGCGCCCGCGACGACGGTGCCGGTGCTGGCGACCTGGCGCCGCGACACGCACTCCGCGGTCCGTGACGGCCTGCTCGCCGCGCTGGCCGGGTGACCGGATCCGCGCAGAGCGACGAGTTGGACCCGCCCGGACCGTCTACGCAGGATGCGCGATTCCCGGGAGGCGAGAAGATGAACAAGGCCGTGCTCTACATGTCGATGTCGGTGGACGGATTCATCGCCGGGCCCCACGACGGCCCGGGCAACGGGCTCGGCGACGGGGGGCACCGTCTGCACGAGTGGTTCCTGAAGGACGCGGACTCCGACCACAAGGAGGTCGTCGGCCACCTGGACGGCGTGAACCGCGAGATCATGGACGAGGTCATGTCCACCGGGGCGGTGGTCGTCGGGCGGCGGACCTTCGAGGTCGCCGGCGGCTGGGACGGCGACCACCACGACGGCGTACCGATCTTCGTCCTGAGCCGACATCAGCCCGATGAGGCGTTCCGGTGGCCCGGGGTGACCTACGTGAACGACGTGGCGGACGCCGTGCACCGGGCCAAGGACGCCGCCGGCGACAAGGACGTGCTCGTGCACGGGGCCGTCACCGGCCAGAAGGCGCTCGCCGCAGGCGTCCTCGACGAACTGCAGCTCCACCTGGTGCCCGTGCTGCTCGGGCAGGGCCGCCGGCTGTTCGACGACATGCCGCCGGACCACGTCGAGCTGGAGCTGCTCCGTGCCCAGGACGGGCCGGGTGTGCAGCACCTGCGCTACCGCGTGCGGTCGGAGGCCTGAGCAGATGGCGACCATCCGGCTCTACATGACCACGTCCCTCGACGGCTACGTCGCCGGACCCCACGACAGCGTGGACGCGCCCATGGGCGACGGCGGCTTCCGCCTGTTCAACTGGCTCGACCGGCGCGACGACCCGGGACCGAGCGGCCAGGTGTACGCCGAGTCGATGGCCACCCGGGCGGTCATCGCCGGGCGCCGTACCTACGAGCACGCCGGCCGCTGGAAGGGCGACCACCACGACGGCGTACCGATCTTCATCCTGACCCACGACGTCCCGGACGACCCGCCGCCGGGCAGCGTCCGCTACGTCACCGACGTGCACGAGTGCGCCGCGCAGGCCCGCGCGGCGGCCGGCGACGGCGACGTGATGGTGCACGGCGCCGGGGCGGCGCAGGCCTTGTTGCGGGCCGGGCAGCTCGACGAGCTCGAACTGCACGTCGTGCCGGTCCTGCTCGGGCAGGGACGACGGCTGCTCGACGACCTGCCGGCCGAGCAGGTCGAACTCGACCTGGTCCGCAGGTTGACCGACCCGGAGGTCGACGAGCCGGCGCAGCACGTCATGCACCTGCGCTACCGCGTCCGGCGTCCCTGACCCGGCGGGGTGTCAGGCGGCGTCGGCCGCGGGGCACGGCTCCACCGGCGCCGTCAGCCCCACCGGTTTGCGGATCGACCGGAACCCGAGCGGAGCGGTGACGGGGCAGAAGGTGGCCGTGTCCAGCTCGTACTCGACGTGCAGCACCGGCTTGCCCTGCTCGACGAACGGGGTCAGCGCGTCGCACTCGCGATACTGCACGCAGCTCTCGTTGACCGCGAAGTCGAAGTCGTCCACCAGGTCGTCGATCTGGTCGAGGTCGTTCTTGAGCCCGATCGTGAGTGACCGCTCGTGGGCGAGCTCGGCGAGCATGCGGTTGAAGCTCAGCTGGTCGTCGTCGGTCAGCTCGAATCCGCTGTCCTGGGTGTAGCCGTCGACGTTGTCCGCCTCGATGCCGGTGAACCCCTTGCTGCGGCACATGTCGAACCGCTCGGCGAGGATCGGCGAGATCGCGTCGGTCCGGCGGATGTCGAGCCAGCGCTCGCCCTTCCAGCCGTCCAGCGGATCGCCGACGACCTCCTCGGGGTACCGGCTCGCGTCGGGCCGCCAGTCCTCCTTGGCGCCGGCGTTGATGTAGCAGATGACGGTGCGTCCGCGGTCCTGCAGGTCGGCGACCGTCGCCGCGTCGACGTCGAACCCGTCGACGATGAACGTCCCGGTGTCCACGGCGGTGTCGACGCGCCCCTGCAGCTGGTACTGCCAGCCGCGGGAATCGACGGCAGGCGCGCTGATGTCCGGCGGCCGCGGGGTGCACCCCACGAGCGCGAGCAGACAGCACGCGATGATCGCTGCGCAGCGCCCCCCGGCGTCCCTCGCCACGTGGACGGACACTACGCGGGAGCGGTCGCCCACCCGCTCGGCAGGCCGTCCCACGGGTTCGGCAGCCGCCGGTCGGTGACGAAGGCGTAGGCCGCGCCCAGGCGGGCCGCACGGGCGAGGACAGCGCGGTGGGTGGCGGCGGGCGCGTCGTGGACGAGGTGGCAGAGCGCCGCCGGGCCGGCCGGGGCCGAAGGCAGCGGGCGGGCGTAGGCCTCGGCGGTGTCCTCGAACGTCACGACGATGTCGGCGAGCTCGAGGTAACCCGGATCCGGCACCGTGCCCGGGTTGAGCACGATCCGGGCGCACCCCGCGGACCGCAGGCGTGCGGTGAGCTCCTGGTAGTACCCGAGGTGGGCGGCGCCGGAGGTGACCTGGTCGGCGAAGACCGCGTCGACGCCGTAGTGCCGCCGATAGGCGAGGGCCTCTCCGACGACGTCGGCCACCGGTCGGGTCGCGTACGCGGTGTCCATGTAGCCGGCGATCGCGCTCCGCCATTGTCCGGCGCACAGCGTCCGGTACGTGGTGTCGGTGCCGTCGCCGGCACCCGAGCACGGGTTGACCACCACGAGCCCGACCGCGGTCGCCCGGCCCGCCAGCAACGCCCACGCGTGGGCCTCGCGCTCGGGGTGGAAGTACGCCGGGACGGCCAGCTGCGGCGCTCTCACCGGTGGTGCACCGGCACCACGACGCAGCGCCGGACGAGCACGAGGAGCACGAGGAGCGTCGCGGCGCCGACCACTCCGAACCAGATCAACGCCTCGATGTCGGTCGCCGCCTGCACCGCCGCGTGCAGCTCGAAGGCCGCCAGCGCGACGACGGCGAGGGCGAAGATCTCCAGCACCCGCCCGGCGCGGCCCAGCATGCTGAGCAGCATGGCCGCGAACAACGCGGGGCCGATCACGGCGTAGTCGAGCGCCAGCAGGAGGTAGCGCGTGTCCACCGCGCCGGACAGGGCGGCGACGGCGCCGCCCACCAGCGCCGACAGCGCCACGAGCGAACCGGCGAAGACGAGCTGGTACCGGCGCAGGGTGCGCAGGGCCGCCCGGGCGAACGTGGTCGCCGACGACGTGGCATCGAGCAGGCTCTGCGTCCGCGCCCGGTACCGGTGCAGCAGGCCTTCCGCGACCCCCATCGCGAGGACCAGCGGGAGCGCCGCGAGCGTCACCGACAGCGGCAGCGCGTCGTAGTTCTCGACCACGAGTTCGTTGACCGCGGGGAACAGCACCAGGAGGGCGACGAGCAGTCCGAAGCCGAACTGCTGCAGCCCGCGCATCCACGTCGGCGCGCCGAGCCGCTGCACCGGCCGCGCCGCGCCGCGCGTCGCGACCAGCGCGAACACGCCCGCCAGCGCGACGCTCCCGCCGATCCAGTGCAGGGGCCCGATTCCGGTCAGCGCAGCGACCTGTCTGCCCGCCTGATCGAGCGCCAGTGCTGCCAGCGCGGGCAGGAGGGCGACGAGCAGCAGCAGTTCGTGCCCGGTCATCAGCAGGACGGCGGCCGCCATCAGGTACGCCGACTGCCCGGCCAGCAGCAGCACCGTGGCCAGCGTGACTTCCGTCGTCGCCGTCAGGATCAGCGCCGCGTACACGGCCACGGTCGCCACCAGCACCGCGAGCACCACGCCCACCAGTAGCGAGCGGCGCAGGAACCGCCGGGCGGCGGCCGGGTCGCGGTCGCCCAGGTAGGCCCAGGCGACGCTGGCGACGCCGTAGCTCCACGCCCAGCTGACCACGAGGCCGCCGAGCACGAGCGCCGACTCGATCGGATCGACCGCAGGCACCAGCGCCAGGGCGACGAGCATCGGGACGGCGTAGAGGATGCCGCGGACGTGGAACCAGCGCGTGCCCGGCGGGGCGGACAGCTCGGCCGGTGCGGGCGGTGCGGCCTCCGGCTCGGTGGCCGTCCGGTCCGGCCCGGCCGCCCGGATCTCGCGCTCCGCCAGCGTGACGACGTCCGCGACGCCGAACACGTCGCGGGCGACGCGGTCGTTGACCCCCTGGCTCTCCAGGACGACCGCCGCCTCCAGCACGTCGACGGACGACGCGACCGCGTGGTCGAGCACCGTGCGCGCGTGCGCGGCCTGCGGGTGGTCGGTCATGCCTGCACCTCGACCGCGGCTCGGCGCGCCCGCCAGGTCGAAGGCTTCTTCGCCGGTGCGTGTTCCCGGTAGACGTCCCGCACGTCGGCGAGGAAACGGGAGATCGTGAAGCGGGCCATGGCGTCCTCGCGACCGGCGGCGGCCAGCGCCCGGCGCGTCTCGTGGGCGGTGAGCAGCGTGACGCAGGCCGCGGCGAACGCGGCCGGGTCCCCGGGCGGCACGACCACCCCGCCGCGGCCCGCCGCCTCGGGCATCCCGCCGACGTCGGTGACGACCGTCGGCCGCCCGGCCATCGCGGCCTCGATGACCGTCAACGGCAGCCCCTCCGACAGGCTGGACTGCACGACGACGTGCCCGGCCTCGAACGCCTGCGACACCGGCGACACCGGCCCCTCGAACGTGGCGCAGCCCTCGAGGTGCAGGTCCGCGACGAGCTGCCGCATCTCCGTCGCGTAGGCCTCGTTGCCCGTCGGGACGCCGCCGAACAGTTTGAGTCGGGCGTCTGGAACGTGCTCGCGGACCAGGGCGAAGGCGCGGACCAGGGTGGCGATGTCCTTGAGCGGGTCGATCCGGCCGGCGAACACGAGAGTCGGGACGCGGGGTTCGTCCTCGAGCAGGGGGAGGTCCCGCGGGTCGACGCCGTTGTGCAGGGTGCGGACGCGGTGCGCGGGGGCACCGCCCCGCACGGCCCACCGGCCGTTGAAGTCGCTGACCGGCAGCACGGCGTCGGCGCTGCGGTAGCCGAGCTCGCAGAGCCGGTGGAAGAACCGGACCAGCACCGTCCTCACCGTCCGCGGGTAGCCGTCGCGCCGGACCGCGAGGAGCCGTTCCCGCAGGTACACGCCGTGCTCGGAGAGCAGCACCGGCGTGCCTGCCGACCACTTCGCCGTCAGCCCGACGAGCATGGACGGGCCGTTAGCCGTGGCGTGCACCAGCTTCGCCTTCGGCGGCGTGAGCTGCAGGGGGCGCAGGAAGTGCTCGACGAGATCGGTGACGGCGAGCGCGTCGTCGAGGCTCATCGTAACGTCCGCGGCCGTCCCCGGTACCGACGTGCGCGACCACACGTCGAGCAGCACGTCCACCGCGAGCTGGCTGCGCATCGCACCGGTCAGCGAACCCCGCCGCGACAGGTCGCGCAGGGTGCGCAGCGACGTCTCGAACCAGTCGGCGGCCTGCGGGCCGCCGCGCAGCACCGCCTCGAACATCTGCGCGTAGGCGCCGACGAACCGTTCGACGGTGCGTCCGGTGAACGGCCTGCCGGGTGGCACCCGCGCCCACAGGCCGACCCGGCGCACGGCGGTGACGTTCGAGGGCGGGGTGAGGGCGAAGGGCTCGCGACCCGATCCCGACAGCGCCACGACCTCGAACCGCAGCTCGGGCAGGCCGCGCACGAGCTGGTCGCACCACGCGGCGACGCCGCCGTGGTGCAGGGGATAGGTCCCCTCGGTGACGAGTGCGACCTTCACGTCCGCTCCGGTGCCGTGGTCGAGAGCTGTCGTTCGCCCGTCACCGGCACCCAGGCCGACCGGCCCGCCCCGTACGGCGTGCCGAACGCCGCGCCGTCCGGCGTCCGACCGGCAGGGCCGGTGGTGAGCGGCACGTCGAGCGGGGCGCCGTCCACGACGACCGTGACCGCGCCGCCCTCGAGCCGGCCCTGCACACGTCCGGCGGCGACCGCCTCGGCCCACCGCTGTTGCCGCCCGAGTTCGTGTCCGCTCTGGGTCATCGTCGGGGTGATCAGCGGCCGGGCGTCGGCGAACCAGCCGCGGTAGTCGCCGATGGCCCGGTCGAGCAGGGGGTAGAGCGTGCGGTCCTCGGTCAGCTGGGGCTGGTGGACGTAGTGCGGCCGCGGGTCGTTGGTCAGCATGTGATCGAGGACCTTGTCCGCCTCGACCGGGACGATGTGGTCGGTGTATCCGGTGCCGGGGGCTGCGGGTCTCTGGCAGCCGCCGTCGGCCTCGCACTCGCCGTTGCCGCCGTCGGCGCGGGAGGTGTGCACCCAGTTGTACTGGTCGATCGTCTCGGTAAGTGTCGCCGTGTCGAAGTCGAGGTCGATGGGATGCCGGGGAACGGCCACCGCGTCGCCGACCGGCCGCAGGCCGGGTTCGATGGAGCCGTCCGCCGCGATCGTGCGGATCCCGGCGTCCGCGAGCGCCCCGGCCAGGTGCGGGTTGTCGTCGGGGAGCTGCGGCGGTGCCCGCAGGCCGCCGTGCTCGCCCGTGACCAGCTCCGTCGGGTCGATCGGCAGCCCGTTGCGCCGCGCGAACTCGACGTTGCGGGTGATCTCCGACTCGATGATGCCGCCGCTGATGTAGCGGGTCCAGCCCAGGATCGGCAGCGTGGCGCACGACCACGGCGTCAGGTCGTGGTCGCGGACGCACCCCAGGTACCGGTGCGACCAGGTGTGGTTGATCCAGCCGAACTCGCCCTTCGCCGCGACGAGGGCGGCGGTCAGCGGATCCGTGCCCGCCCCGGCGTCGGCGGCGACGCTGCCCGCTCCGTTGAAGGCGAGGTCGAGCCGGAACCCGGTGCGCCGCTGCCAGTCGACCGCGTAGGCCACGTCCGCGGCGGTCATCCTGATGTCCGGCGGGGGAATGACGGAGGGCGGGCAGTCCGCGCCGGGCGTGCAGTGCACGCCGGGCACCCAGCGGACGTTGGGCAGCAGCACGTCGTCGATGTGGACGGCGAGGTAGCTGCGGTCGAAACCGAGGTGCACGCCGCGGGTGAGCCAGCTGACGAGGCCCGGGGCGAGCACCTGCAGCTGCCGCGCGTCCGCGTCGAAGGAGAAGGTCAGGACCAGTTCCTCCCGGCCGGCGTCGGTCAGGATTCCCGCCAGGGCGCCGCTGCGCGTCCCGTCCGGGGAGGTCGCGGTCAGCAGCGGCCGGAACCCGGGCAGCGGTGTGGCCATCTGAACGTAGGAGTCTTCGACGGCGGGATCGTCGTCGGAGAACGGCACGGGCCCGCGGGCGTACGCGAAGTCGCCTGCCAGCGCCTCGGGCGTCAGCTGCGCGGTGCCCCCATCGAAGGCGCCGCCGTAGCCGACGGCGGGGGTCGGCTCGACGAGCCCGGTCGTCGGTTTCGCCGTCGCGGAGGCGTCGAGCTGCCGGATCCCGAACCGCCGCTCGTAGGCGTACAGCGCGGCGAGTTCGGCGGCCGACAGGCCGGGTGGTGCGTGATCGGGCAGGACGACGCCCTGGTAGTGCGCGTGCGCTCCGTCTACCAGCAGCGCGGCGTCGATCCGGCGTCGCCCGGGGTCGTTCAAGTCGAGCACGTCGACGGGGATCCCGACGCGGGCGAACAGCGTGCGCAGCGCCTCGACCGAGGGGCCGGCGTCCGTGACGACGAGCAGGCGCAGGTCGACCGTGTTCGCCTGGGCGGAGGCGGTTCCGGGAAGAGCAGCAGGGACCAGGAGCAGGATCACTGCGGCGACGAGGGCGCGCCCTGCGCGCCGGGTGCGGGTCATCTCAGCGGGATCGGATCCAGTCGAGGGTGCGGCGCAGGCCGTCGACCAGCGGCACGGGTCGGCCGAGGCCGAGTTCCGCGACGGCGCGACGGACGTCGAGGCAGCTGCGGTGCACCTCGCCGGGCCGCGGTGGTGCCGGGACGGCGACGACCGCACCGGGGTCGGCTCCGGCGGCTTTGACGGCCGCCCGCAGCAGTTCGTGGATCGACACCTCGGTGCCCGTGCCCACGTTGTAGACGCGGTGCGGCAGCACCGCCGCGTCGGCCGCGGCGAGGTTGGCCGCGGCGACGTCGGCGACGTAGACGAAGTCGCGGGTCTGCGTTCCGTCGCCGAAGACGACGGGTCGGCGACCGGTGAGCAGCCGTTCGCAGAAGATGGCCACGACCCCGGCATCACCGGTCGGGTCCTGGCGCGGGCCGTAGACGTTGCCGTAGCGCAGGGTCACGACGTCGAGCCCGGAGCTCGACCGGAACCAGTCGGCGTACTGCTCGACGACCCGCTTGCTCAGCCCGTAGGCCGACAGCGGCGCCACCGGTGCCGTCTCCGGGGTCGGGATCGGGGCTGCCGGGCTGTAGATGGCGCCGCCGGTCGAGGTGTTGACCAGGCGTCGCACGCCCGCCGCCGCAGCGGCCGAGAACACGTTGATCGACCCGAGGACGTTGACCGACGCGTCGTCCTGCGGGTCGGACATGGACGCCCGAACGTCCGTGCGCGCGGCGAGGTGGAAGACGAGGTCGGGCCGGAACGCCGCGACGGCGTCGCGCAGTGGTGCACCGTCGCGGATGTCGTGCTTGAACAGCTCCACGTCGCCGGCGATGCGATCCAGGTTGGCCGCCGAGCCGGTGCTCAGGTCGTCGACGACCAGGACGGACGTCCCTCGTCCCGCCAACGCCTCGACCACCGACGACCCGACGAACCCGGCGCCCCCGGTCACGACCGCGCGGTCGACAGCCATGCCCCACCCCCACGCACCTGCCCCCATGGAGGGCGTGGAGATCATCGCGGTGCGCTGGGCGATTCGTCACCAGGCTCGCGAGAGGTTGCGGTGACCAGCCCAACGCGTTGTGCCGTTCGGTCCACTGCGGACACAAGGCCCGGTTGTGGCCGGACAAGGATCCGTTGTCGCTCAAGGGGTCAGGAGGCGGCGGGAGAAGTCCACCGCGGCGGCGAGGATCGCGTCGGGGTCGGTCGCGTCGCGCCACATGTGATCGGCGCCGTCGACGATCGTCAGCTCCACCGCGACGCCCGCATCGCGGAGTGCGGCGGCGAACTCGCGGCTCTGGCCGACCGGGACGAACCGGTCGTCCGCGCCGTGCGCGAGATGGAACGGGGAGCGCCCGCGTGCACGTAGGTCACCGGGCTGGCCCGGCGGGCGAGCTCGGGAGCGCCGGGCAGCGTGGCGCCGATCAGCAGCGACTCGCGGGAGTCCGGCGCGTCGGAGCGGGCGACGGCATCGGGGCGGGCCTGGTCCTGCAGGGTTTGGAGGTTCGCCGGGCCGTACCAGTCGACGACCCCGGCGACCGGGGCCGTCGGACCGCCGGTCAGCTCGACCAGGTCCGCCCGGTCGGCGGTGAGCCCGAGCAGGGCGGCCAGGTGCCCGCCCGCGGACTCGCCCCAGGCGATCACGCGGTCCGCATCGACACCCAGCTCGGCGGTACGCGTCCGTAACCAGCGCAGTGCGGCGGTCGCGTCCTGCAGCTGCGCGGGGAAGACGGCCTCGCCGGACAGCCGGTAGTCGACCGACGCCACCGCGAACCCCGCACCGACCAGGCGCTCGAACGGGTCGGGTCGCCAGTCGCGCCAGGTCGGGCAGAAGACGCTGCGGGTGCCCAGCCGCCAGCCGCCGCCGTGCAGGAACAGGACGACCGGGGCCGGTCGTCCGGGCGGGGTGTAGAGATCCAGCAACAGGGGCCGGTACCCGGGCGGCGCGGCGTACTCGACCGCCCGCCGCAGCTGTCCGATTCCGCCGGGAAGCTCGGCGGCGCCGGGCAGCGGGTCGGTGTCGGGGCGGGTCAGTCCGGGTGGTGCCGGCGCGCTCACGCCCTGTCCTCGGGCTGCGGGTCCCCGGGCTGCGGGCCTTCCGGGAGGGGCCACGGATAGTCGGGCATGAACTGCATGCCGTGCTGCTGCGCCGCTGCCTGCATCCGCGGGAAGTCCGGGATGAACGGGGGCTGCTCGGTGGTGTTGTGGTCGGTGAGCGTGCCCATGTGCTGGAAGAACCGCTCGAAGCCGCCGATCATGGTCCCGGTCAGGCGTGCGGCCTCCTCCACGCGATAGGCGTGCGGTGTCCCGGCCGGCACGAAGGCGAAGTCGCCTGCGGCGAGCAGCTCGTGCCCGGCGGGCACTCGGAGGTGATCAGCCGAACTGCCCGTCGGTCTCGTCCCCGGAGAGGAGCACGGTGAACAGGTCGGTGAACAGCATGGCGTGCTCACCCTCGCCGCGGCGCAGGACGTAGGGCTCGGGCCTGCCCGGCAGAACCCCTTTCCACCGCGGGCCCTTCTCGGGGTCGACCAGGTACTCGAAGCTCATCTGCGCCCTCCCTGTGTGCGTGCTCAGTCCGTGCCGGACTCCATCGCCGCACGGTCGAGCGCGTCGTCACGGGCCGTGTCGCCGTCGGCGGCGGCGATCGCCGCGGCGCCGGCGGGCGGCAGCTCGCCGATCAGCCCGCGGACCGCCTCGAGCTGGTCGTGGGCGGCGTACTGCTCGAGCTTGCTGCGCGAGTCCGCGATGTCGAGGTTGCGCATGGTCAGCTGCCCGATCCGGTCGTCCGGACTGAACGCCGGGTCGACGCTGCGCTCCATGGACAGCTTCTCGGGGTGGTAGCTGAGCAGCGGGCCGCGGGTGTCGAGCACCGAGTAGTCGTTGCCGCGCCGCAACCGCAGGGTGACGCTGCCGGTGACGGGATACCCGATCCAGCGGTACAGGCTCTCGCGCAGCATGAGCGCCTGCGGGTCGAACCAGCGGCCCTCGTACAGCAGCCGGCCGAGCCGGCGGCCCTCCACGTGGTAGTTCGCGACCGTGTCCTCGTTGTGGATGGCGTTGAGCAGCCGCTCGTAGGCGATGTGCAGCAACGCCATCCCGGGCGCCTCGTAGATGCCCCGGCTCTTGGCCTCGATGATCCGGTTCTCGATCTGGTCCGACATGCCCAGCCCGTGGCGGCCGCCGACGGCGTTCGCCTCGCGGACCAGGTCGACCGCGGTCGCGAACTCGCGACCGTTGATCCGGACGGGCCGCCCGTGGGTGAACTCGACGGCGACGTCCTCGGTCTCGATCGCGACCGCGGGGTCCCAGAACGCCACGCCCATGATCGGCGAGACGATTTCCATCGAGGTGCCGAGCAGCTCGAGGCGCTTGGCCTCGTGCGTCGCACCCCAGATGTTGGCGTCGGTCGAGTAGGCCTTCTCGGCGGAGTCGCGGTAGGGCAGGTCGCGGTGCGCCAGCCACTCCGACATCTCCTGCCGGCCGCCGAGCTCGGCGACGAACTTGCGGTCCAGCCAGGGCTTGTAGATCCGCAGGTTGGGGTTGGCGAGCAGGCCGTAGCGGTAGAACCGCTCGATGTCGTTGCCCTTGAACGTCGAGCCGTCGCCCCAGATCGACACGTCGTCGTCGCGCATGGCGCGGACGAGCAGCGTGCCGGTGACGGCCCGGCCGAGCGGGGTGGTGTTGAAGTAGGTCTGGCCCGCCGTCCGGATGTGGAAGGCGCCGCACGTCAGGGCGGCCAGGCCCTCCTCGACCAGCGGCGCGCTGCAGTCGACCAGCCGTGCGGCCTCGGCGCCGTAGGCGAGACCGCGGTCGGGCACGGCGGCGAGGTCGGGCTCGTCGTACTGGCCGATGTCGGCGGTGTAGGCGTAGGGGATCGCGCCATGCTCGCGCATCCAGGCGACGGCGACGGACGTGTCGAGGCCGCCCGAGAACGCGATCCCGATCCGCTGGCCGACCGGGAGCTCGCTGAGGACCTTGGACATGCCGGTCAGCCTACGAAGCGGCGTCGTCGGCGCTAGATCGGGTCGAGGATGCGGTGCAGGAACTGCCGCGTCCGCGCCTCCTTCGGCTCGGTCAGCACCTGCGCGGGCGGCCCCGACTCGAGCACCACGCCCCCGTCGATGAACAGCACCTGGTCCGCGACCTGCTGGGCGAACCGGATCTCGTGGGTCACCACGACCATCGTCCAGCCCTCCTGGGCCAGGTCCTTCATCACCTGCAGCACCTCGCCGACCAGCTCCGGGTCGAGCGCGGAGGTGGGCTCGTCGAACAGCATGAGCTTGGGCCGCAGCGCCAGCGCGCGGGCGATCCCGACGCGCTGCTGCTGCCCGCCCGAGAGCTGGTAGGGGTACTGGTCCGCCTTCTCCGCGAGCCCGACCTGCGCCAGCAAGGCCAACGCCTCCTCGCGGGCCTCGGCCTTGGCCCGGCGCTGCACCAGGACCGGCCCCTCGAGCACGTTCTGCAGCACCTTCATGTGCGGGAACAGGTTGTGGCTCTGGAAGACCATCCCGCTCTGCGCACGGAAGCGCGCGAGGGTGGAGCGGTCCGGGGCGACGGCGAAGTCGACGGACAGGTCGCCGATCGTGATGACCCCGGAGTCGGCCTGGTCGAGCGCGTTCAGCGTCCGCAGCACCGTCGTCTTGCCGGAGCCCGACGGCCCGATCACCGCGGTGACCGTCCCCGCCGGGACGTCGAACGAGATGCCCTTGAGCACCTCGTTGTCGCCGAACGCCTTGTGGACGTCCCGGACGGTCAGCAGCAGATCGGGCTGTTGCACTGATTCGCTCGCAAGCTCGCTCACCGCAGCACGTACCTTCCCAGCCGGGTCTCCAGTCTGCCCTGGAAGAACGAGAGGATCACGCAGATCACCCAGTAGTAGATCGCCGCGACGCCGTAGAGCGCGAAGAAGTCGAACGTCGGCGCGGCGGCCAGCTGGGCCACCCGCAGCAGCTCGGTCACCAGGATGGTCGACGCCAGTGAGGTGTCCTTGACCAGCGAGATCAAGGTGTTGGACAGCGGCGGCACGGCGGTGCGGGCGGCCTGCGGGAGGATCACCCGGCGCAGCGTCGTCGCGTAGTTCATGCCGATCGTCTGCGCGGCCTCCCACTGCCCCCGCGGGATGCTCAGGATCGCTCCGCGGATCACCTCGGCGGCGTAGCCGCCCACGTTGAGGCTGAAGGCGATCACGGCCGCCGGGAACGGGTCGATGACGATGTCGAACTGCGGCAGCGCGTAGAAGACGATGAACAGCTGCACCAGCAGCGGCGTCCCCCGGATCACCGAGATGTACCCGCGGGCCAGCAGGGACAGCGGGGTGATCCGGGAGATGCGTGCCAGTGCGACGAACAGCGCGATCACGAGACCGAGCACGAAGCTCACCGCCGTGAGCGGGATGGTCGCCACTAGTGTGGCCCGCAACATGGGCCACAGGTTCCGCAGGATCAGCTCCTGGGTGGCGTCATCCATCTAGGCCTCCACCTGCGGACCGTCGCCTTGCTTCGCTGCGGCGTCGATCCGCAGGACACGCATCAGGCAGCTGCGCTGACGTCGGAGCCGAAGTACTTCTCCGAGATCTGCTTCAGCGTGCCGTCGGCGCGGAGCTCGCCCAGCGCCCGGTTGACGTCGGCGATCACCCCGCTGTCCTTGCGCGCGGCGAACGCCTGCTCGCTCGTGTCGCCGGTCGTCCCGGCGATCTTGATGCCGGCGTCGTTGTTGGTGCGCTGGTACTCGCCGACGGCCAGGGTGTCGTTCACGGTGGCGTCGACGCGGCCGTCCTTGAGCAGCTGGATGGCCTGGACGAAGCCCTCCACCGCCTCGACGTTCGCGCCGGCGTCGCGGGCCACCTGCGCCCAGTTGCTGGTGGCCGACTGTGCGGTGGTCTTGCCGGCCAGGTTGGCGAGCGTCGTGATCGAGTTGTCGTCCGCGCGGGTGACGATCACGCCTTCGGAGACGGTGTAGGGCTCGGACAGGTCGTACTTGGCCTTGCGGTCGTCGTTGATGGTCACCTGGTTCGCGATGAGGTCGAACCGCTTCGCCTCGAGACCTGCGAAGATCGCGTCCCACGGGGTCTGGACGAACTCGACCTGCTTGCCGAGCTTCGCGCCCACGGCCCGGGCGACCTCGACGTCGTAGCCGGTGAGCTGGCCGTCGGTGCCCTGGTAGCTGAACGGGCTGTAGGTGCCCTCGGTGCCGACACGCAGGGTGTCGGAGCTGGCGGCGTCGTTGCTGCTGCCGCAGCCGACGATCGAGACCGCGGCGAGCAGAGCTGCTGCGGCGGCGAGGAGTGCGCGGCGCACGGGGGTTCTCCTTCGGTTGGCAGGGGTCGTGCGGTGGCGTCCGATGTCATGTTCGACCGGGACGACCGTCGTCGAAGCGGAATGCCGCAGGCGCGGGTCGGGCAAACGGCCCGAACGGGCACGCGCGCGAACGGCGAGATCGTCGCCGGATCAGGACGGAGCGGGACAGCCCGTGGTGGTGCGGCGGCACTCGTCGATGACCCGCCGGCACACGAGGATCCCTGTCCCGGGTGCGTGCGGCGGAGTCCACATGATCGCGCATTCAACACACCCGTCACGCTGCGGCGCAACCACGCGCGGTCGTCACTCCCAGACGACGACGTTGCGTCGCACAGGCACCGAGCCGTCGTCCGTCGCGAACAGCTCCGGCGCGTGCTCGCGGAGCCGCTCGATGTCGTCGAAGACGGCCCGCAGGTGCGTGCGCATCGTCTCGCGGGCACGCGGGAGGTCGCCCGCCACGACCGCGTCGAAGATCTCGACGTGCTGGTCGGCGAACGGCGTCGTGGTGTTCTTCTCCTTCAGCCCCAGCCGCCGCGCGCGGTCGAGGTGCCCCTTCGCCGACACCACCGTCGACCACGCCCGCGCGTGCCCGCTGAGCTGCAGCAGGCCGTGGTGGAACGCCTCGTCGAGAGCGAAGAACTCCTCCAGGTCGATGCCGGGTGCCCGTTGCCGGTCGAGGTTGGTCCGCAGTTCGGCCACCACGTCCGGATCGAGCTCGGCGGGGACGTCGTCCAGCGCGGCGAGCTCGACGGCCTCGCGGAGGAACTGCGCGTCGCGCACGCGGTCCGGGTCGACGCGCGAGACGAATGTCCCGACCTGGGGGAACACCTGAACCAGGCCCTCGTCGGCGAGGAGTATGAGGCTCTCCCGCACCGGCGTACGACTCACACCGAGTGCCGCGGCCAGTTCGTTCTCCGACAGCGCCGTACCCGGAGGCAGCTCGAGCGTCAGCACCTTGCGGCGCAGCGTCTCGTACACGACACGGCGGTTGGTGCGTGGGCGGGGCGGGGCGGCCATGTCTTCGATACTAGTACACAAGTCTTGTACATCAGCTCTTGACTCCACTGCTCGACCAACGCTTGTATACCAGTGCTGCACACCAGCGTCGTCCAGAGTCGGGAGCCGTATCCGTGAGCACCATCGAGCGCGCAGAGGTCTTCGTCGCCTCGCCGGGCCGCAACTTCGTCACCCTGCGAATCACGACCTCCGACGGCGTGACGGGCCTGGGCGACGCGACCCTGAACGGCCGCGAGCTGGCCGTCGCGAGCTACCTGCGCGACCACCTCGTCCCGCTGCTCATCGGCCGCGACCCAGCGCGCATCGAGGACATGTGGCAGTACCTCTACCGCGGCGCGTACTGGCGGCGCGGCCCGGTCACCATGACCGCGATCTCCGCCGTCGACACGGCGCTCTGGGACATCAAGGGCAAGGTCGCCGGGCTTCCCGTCTACCAGCTCCTCGGCGGCCGCAGCCGCGACGGCGTGCTGGTCTACGGGCACGCCAGCGGCACCGACGTCCCGTCGCTGCTCGACGACGTCGCCCGCTTCCGCGACCTGGGCTACCAGGCGATCCGCGCTCAAGCCGCGGTGCCGGAGATCGGCGGCAGCTACGGCGTGCGCAAGGGCGCGATCTACGAGCCGGCCGCCGGCTCGCTGCCGGACGAGCAGCCGTGGTCCACCGAGGCCTACCTCAACTTCGCCCCCGGCTCGCTGCGGGCGGTGCGCGAACGCTTCGGGTTCGACTTCCACCTGCTGCACGACGTGCACCACCGGCTCACGCCGATCGAAGCCGCCCGGTTCGGCAAGGAGGTCGAGGACTGCCGGCTGTTCTGGATGGAGGACCCGACGCCCGCGGAGAACCAGGACGCGTTCCGGCTCATCCGCCAGCACACGACCACCCCGATCGCCACCGGCGAGATCCTGAACTCGATCTGGGACGTCCAGCAGCTCATCACCGAGCAACTCATCGACTACGTGCGCACCACCGTCGTGCACGCCGGCGGCATCACCCACCTCAAGCGGATCTTCGACCTCGCCGCGCTCTACCACGTCCGTTCCGGCTCACACGGCGCGACGGACCTCTCGCCGATCACCCTGGCCGCGGCCGTGCACCTCGACCTCGCGATCCCCAACTTCGGGATCCAGGAGTACATGGCCCACGCGGACGAGACGATGGAGGTCTTCCGGACGAACGTCCACCTCGAGGACGGCCTGCTCGACACCGCCGAGGTGCCCGGCCTGGGCGTCGAGTACGACGAGAAGGCCGCCGAGCGCTTCCCGTACGACCCCCGCTACCTGCCGGTCGCCCGTCGCCTCGACGGCTCGATCCACGACTGGTGACGCCGCGATGACCATCCTGAACCACGCCGCCCTCGCCGGCCTCGCACCGGCCCGCCGCCCGCTCGTCGACCCGCGTGACCTGCGGCCGCGCATCGTCCACTTCGGTCTCGGTGCCTTCCACCGGGCGCACCAGGCCGTCTACACCGAGGCGGCCGCCGCCCGCACCGGCGAGCCGTGGGGCATCGTCGCCGTCGCCCCCCGGTCCTCCGTCGCGCCGATGCGGGCGCAAAACTGCCTCTACTCCGTCACCGACGTGGCGCCCGACGCGGGCGCGACCCGGGTGATTGGCGCCGTCGTCGAGGCCCTGAACATGCGGGCCGACGCCGCGCGGCTCACCGAGCTGCTGCGTTCGCCCGAGATCACCACCGTGACCCTGACCGTGACCGAGAAGGGCTACTCGCGGCGCCCGGACGGCGGCCTGGACGCCGCTGCGCCCGGCGTCGACGACGACCTGGCCGCGACCGCGGCGGCCGACCCGGACCTCGTCACGGTCGTCGGGCGGCTCTCCGCCGGTCTCGCGGCCCGGTTCCGGGCCGGGGGCGCGCCGGTCGACGTGGTGTCGTGCGACAACACCGCAGGCAACGGCGCCGCGCTGGCCCGTGCCGTACGAGAGTTCGTCGAGGCGTCGGCGTGGAGCGACCGTGACCCGGTCCTCGACTGGCTCGGGACGTCGGTCGGGTTCCCGGACACGATCGTCGACCGGATCGTCCCGGCCACGACCTCGGTCGACCGCGACGGCGCCGAGGCGGCGCTCGGGGTGCGCGACGAGATGGCGGTCGTCGGCGAGCCGTACCGGCAGTGGGTGCTGCAGGACGCGTTCGTCGCCGCACGCCCTCGCTGGGAGGTCGACGACGCGCTCGTCGTCCCGGACGTCGCGCCGTATCAATTGATGAAGCTGCGCCTGCTCAACGGGTCGCACTCCGCGATGGCGTACCTCGGGGCGGCTGCCGGCTGCACCACCGTCGCCGACGTGCTGGCGACGGAGTGGGGTGAGCCGCTGGTGCGGGCGTTCGGTGCCGAGGTCGTGCCGACCCTGCCGACCGAATCTGATTCCGGGGGCGGGCTCGACGCCGGGCGCTACGTCGACGACCTCGTCGCCCGGTTCCGCAACCCCGCCATGCACCACCTGCTGCGCCAGATCGGCTCGGACGGATCGCTGAAGATTCCCGAGCGGTGGTTCCCGGCACTGCGGGACCTGCGCGCGGCCTCGGTGGCGACGCCGGTGCTCGAGCTGGCCCTGGCCGGCTGGGTCAGCGCGACGCAGCCCGGAGCCACCCACGGCATGACGGACCCCGCCGCGGCGGCGCTGAACCGCTGCTGGACCGACACGTCCGACCCGAAGGCCCTGGTCGGTGCGCTGTTGCGCACCGTCGGCGCCGACGACCTCGCCGAGCAGGCGGACCTCACCGCGTCCGTCGCCACCCGGCTCCCGGCGCTGCGCGCCGGACAGATCGACCTCTGACCACACGACCGTTCACCGAGCAACGGAGCACACGATGACGGAAAGCACGCACGCGGCGCCCGGAGGCGTCGCGACGAGGACGACCCGCGACCTCACGAAGGCCGCGGTGTCGGGGTGGCTCGGTACGGCGATGGAGTTCATGGACTTCCAGCTGTACTCGCTGGCCGCCGCCATCGTCTTCAACAAGATCTTCTTCCCCAACGTCAGCCCGGCGATCGGGCTGATCGCGGCGATGGCGACCTACGGCGTCGGCTACGTCGCCCGGCTCGCCGGTGCCATCTACTTCGGTCGCATGGGTGATCGCATCGGTCGCAAGAGGGTGCTGTTCCTGACGATCGCCCTGATGGGCGCCTCGACCACGCTCATCGGCGTGCTGCCGACCTACGCGATGATCGGCATCGCGGCACCGATCCTGCTCGTCGTGCTGCGGCTGGTCCAGGGCTTCGGGGCCGGTGCGGAGATCGCGGGCGCCACCGTGATGCTGGCCGAGTACGCGCCGGTGAAGCGGCGAGGCGTGATTGCCTCGCTGGTGTCGCTCGGGACGAACTCGGGCACCCTCGCCGCGTCCGCGCTCTGGGCGTTCCTGCTCGGTGTGCTGTCCGAGGAGCAGTTGCTCAGCTGGGGCTGGCGCCTGCCGTTCCTGCTCAGCTTCATCCTGCTGATCTTCGCGGTGTGGCTGCGGATGAACCTCAAGGAGAGCCCGGTCTTCGAGGAGCGCCCGGACGTCGTCGACGGTGTCGCCCTGTCCCGCGCGGAGATCGAGGAGAAGGCAGCGGCGACGCACGCGAGCGTCCTCGAGGCCGGTCTCAAGCAGCGCAAGGGCAAGGCCTTCTTCCTGGCGCTGGGCCTGCGGTTCGGCCAGGCGGGCAACTCCGGTCTCGTGCAGACCTTCCTCGTGGGCTACATCGCCACGACGCTGCTGGTGAACCGGACCGTGCCGACCCAGGCCATCGTCTGGGGGTCGCTGCTCGGCTTCATCACCGTCCCGGTGGTCGGTCTGCTGGGTGACCGCTTCGGCCGGCGCCCGGTCTACATCGCGCTGACCCTGCTGACCATGGCGTTCGCCTTCCCGATGCTGCTCCTGATCACCAGCGGCAGCGTTCCCAGCCTGGTCCTCGCCATGGTCATCGGTCTGAACATCGGCGTGCTGGGCCTGTTCTCCCTGGAGAGCGTGACGATGGCCGAGCTGTTCGGCTCGCGTACCCGGTTCACCCAGCTCGCGCTGGCCAAGGAGATCGGCGGCATCCTGGCGACCGCGATCGGCCCGGTGCTCGCCGCGACCCTCACGGCCGTGACCGGCAGCTGGTGGCCGATCGCCGCGATGCTCGTCGTCTACTCGCTGATCACGCTCGTCTCCGCCTTCCTCGCGCCCGAGACCCGTGGGCGCGACCTGGTCCGGCTGGAGGATGCGGCATGAAGGCGGTGGTGGTGCACGGAGCGAACGACCTGCGTGTCGACGAGCGCCCCGACCCTGTGCCCGGCATGGGCGAGGTACTGATCGCGATGGAGTGGGGCGGGGTCTGCGGTTCGGACCTGGCCTACTGGCGGCACGGCTCGTCCGGCACGGCTGTGCTGCGCAGCCCGCTGGTGCTCGGGCACGAGGTCGCGGGCCGGATCGCCGCGGTCGGCGACGGCGTGACGGGCTACGAGGTCGGGCTCCCGGTCACGGTCCACCCGGCCGAGCTGGTCGGCGACGGCTGCCTGCCCGAGCGGATCGCCGGGCGCACCAACCTCTACCCCCGGATCCGGTACTTCGGTTCGGCGGCGTTCGACCCGCACACCGACGGCGGGTTCAGCGAGCTGCGGGTGGTCCGGGCGGATCAGCTCCGGCCGCTGCCCGACGGCGTGAGCACGGAGCACGGAGCGCTCGCCGAGCCGCTGGCCGTCGCGCTGCACGCCGTGCACCGGGCCGGCACCGTGCGCGGCCGGGACGTCGTCGTCAACGGGGCCGGGCCGATCGGGTCGCTGGTCGTGGCCGCTGCCAAGTACCGCGGAGCGGCCTCCGTCGTCGCCGCCGACATCAGCGACGCCTCGCTCGCGGTCGCGAAGGCCATGGGCGCCGACGAGGTCCGGAACCTGGCCGCGGGCGACACGCTGCCCGACGACGCCGAGCTGCTGTTCGAGGCCTCGGGCGCCCCGGCGGCGCTGGGGAACGTGCTCCGGGCGACCGCCCGCGGCGGCACGCTCGTCCAGGTGGGCAACCTGCCCGGCACGGCGGTGTCGGCGGTGCTCGGCGACCTGGTCACCCGCGAGATCACCTGGGTGGGCGCATACCGGTTCGTCGAGGAGATCAGCGACGCACTCGCCGCCATGCGCGACGGCCTGGATGTGAGCCCGGTGATCACCCACCGGTTCCCGATCGAGGAGGCCGAGGAGGCGCTGGCCGTGGCGGGGGACCGGAGCACGGGCAGCAGCAAGGTGATGCTGCGGCTGGGAGGTGCGTCGTGAGTGCGGTCGTCACGGTGGGGGAGACGATGGCACTGCTCGACGCGCCGGCCTCCGGTCGACTCGGCGGCTCGCTGCCGGTCGGCATCGGCGGGGCGGAGTCGAACGTCGCGATCGGCCTTGCCCGGCTCGGGGTGGACTGCGGCTGGGTCAGCAGGGTAGGCGACGACGCGCTGGGCACCTTCGTGACGCGGGAGATCCGCGCCGAGGGCGTCCGGGTGGTCGCCGTCCGCGATCCCGACGCCCCGACCGGGCTGATGCTCAAGGAGCACCGCAACGGCCGGCCGTGGCGGGTGCGCTACTACCGCGCCGGCAGCGCGGCGTCGCGGTTGTCGACGGCCGACGTCGACGCTGTCGCCGACGAGATCGGCGCGGCGGACGTCCTGCACCTGACCGGCATCACCGCCGCCCTCGGTGCCTCCCCGCTGGCCGCGGTCGAGCGGGCGATCGAGGTGGCGCGAGCCGCCGGGACCCTCGTGTCCTTCGACGTCAACCACCGCGCGACCCTGTGGGGCGACGAGACCGCGGCACCGGTGCTGGCCCGCCTCGCCGCGGCCGCCGACCTCGTCTTCGCCGGACCGGAGGAGGCCGCGCTGGTGCTCGGCCGCACGCCCGGACCGTCGTCGTTCGACGAGGGCGAGCTGCTGGCGCGGGAGCTGGCCAAACGGGGCCCGGCCACGGTGGTGGTCAAGCTCGGTGCCCTCGGAGCGTTGGCGCTGTCCGGCGACGAGGTCCACCGGGCGTCCGCCCTGCCGGTCGAGGTTGTCGACCCGGTCGGCGCCGGCGACGCCTTCGTCGCGGGCTACCTGAGCCAGGTCGTCGCCGGCGGATCGGTGCCAGACGCCCTGCGCACGGCCAACGCCTGCGGTGCGGCGGTCTGCCGGGTACCCGGCGACTGGGAAGGCCTGCCGACCCGCATGGATCTCGACCTGCTGAATGCCGATGGAGAGGTCGTGCGATGACCGTGACAACTCTCTTGACCCGCTGCCCGGTCGTCCCGGTGGTGGTGCTCGACCACCCCGACCAGGCCCTTCCGCTCGGGAAGGCCCTGCTCGCCGGCGGGATCGACGTCGTCGAGATCACCCTGCGCACCGACGCGGGACTCGAGTCGATCCGCCGGCTGGCGGAGCTGCCCGGCCTGCACGTCGGGGCCGGTTCCGTGCTGGTTCCCGACCAGGTCGACCAGGTCGTCGACGCCGGCGCCCTGTTCGTAATCAGCCCCGGGCTGTCGGTCGAGGTCGTGCAGCGCTGCCGACAGCGCGGAGTGGTGGCGCTGCCCGGGGTCGCGAGCGCGAGCGAGCTCATGACGGCGGTCTCGCTGGGCCTCGACGAGGTCAAGTTCTTCCCCGCCGGTCTACTGGGCGGCCCGGCCGCGATCCGCGCCCTCGCCGCCCCGTTCACCCGCATGTCGTTCATGCCCTCGGGCGGGGTGAAAGCCGAGAACATGGCCGACTACCTCGCCGTCCCGGCGGTCCCTGCCGTGAGCGGTAGCTGGATGGTCGACCCGACCCTCCTGCGCGCGGGCGCCTGGGACGAGGTCACGGCGCGCTCGGCGGATGCGATGGCGCGGGCGACCTGAGGTCTCTCTCGAGCGGGTCGTCGGTCGGGTGAGGAGCCGACTGGTGGCCCGCTCGGCGCGCCGCGATGATCGTTGCGAAAGTCGCCGCGCGGCCGTGACGCCGCCCCTGGGCGACTCTCGCGGCGATCACCGACCGACGACTCAGGTGCCCAGCGCGCGGTGGAAGCCGTCCGGGATCACCAGGTGCTCGGGGCTGAGCTCGTCGATCGACGAGATGCCCAGCCCGCGCATTGCGGAGTCGATGCCGCCACGCAGGATGTCGAGGACGTTCTCGACGCCGGTCTGGCCGTTGGCGGCCAGGCCCCACAGGTACGCCCGGCCGATGAGCACGGCGCGGGCGCCGAGCGCGACGGCCTTGACGACGTCGGAGCCGCGGCGGACGCCGCCGTCGAGGACGACCTCGACCTGGTCGCCCACGGCGTCGGCGATCGGCTTGAGCATACGGATCGCGGCGGGGGTGCCGTCGAGGTTGTTGCCGCCGTGGTTGGACACCGACAGCGCGGTGACGCCCGCGTCGACCGCGCGCTTGGCGTCGTCCACCCGGCACACGCCTTTGAGCAGGAACGGCCCATCCCACTCCTTGCGCATCCACTCGACGTCGTCCCACGTGGGGGTGGGTGTGGTCATCCACTCGTAGTAGGCGCCGAAGAAGGTCGGCGCGCTGCCCCCGGGCGGGGCCAGGTTGGGGGCGGTGAGGTCGGGGATGAGGCCGGCCCTGCCGAACTCCCACATCCACCGTGGCCGGGTCAGCACCTGCGGGGCGAACCGGATCGCGGTCTTCAGGTCGACCTTCTCCGGGATCTCCGGGCTGCCCCAGTCGCGGCCGATGGAGAACGACCAGTCGAGGGTGGCGATGAGGCCCTTCGCGCCGGCGGCGCGGGCACGCTCCATGCGCTGGACCACGACGTCGCGGTCACCGGTCCAGTACATCTGGAAGAAGGTGTTCGGGTTGGCCTCGACCACTTCTTCGATGGACTTGCTGGCGAAGTTGCTCAGGCTCATCACCGTGCCGCGGGCGGCGGCGGCGCGGGCGACGGCGACCTCGCCGTCGGGGTGCACGGCTTGGACGCCGGTGGGGGAGATGACCACGGGCAGCGAGATCGGCTGACCCATGATCGTGGTGTCCATCGCGCGTTCGGGCCGGGTGCCGACGACGTGCGGGGCGAAGCCGAGCTCGCGGAACGCGGCGGTGTTGTCGTCGGCGGTCTGCCCGCGCTCGGAGCCGGCGACCAGCGCGCCGTAGACCGACGACGGCAGGCGCTTCTTCGCGCGGCGCTGGGCGACGGCGACGGTCTCGAACCACGGGTTCTGCGCCCAGGGATTGGACAGCCAGTTCGGACGGGGCATCGTCGCCTCCTCAGTGGGGTGTGCCTGGCAGATTAATGGCACTGAGGGACAAAAAGAAGAGGCGGTTGCTAACCTGCCCCCGATGGCCACCCCGCCCGCGCATGGCGCATCCCTGCTCGGCCGCCCGCCGGTCACCAGCCATGCCGAGATCGAGCGGGCGGGCTTCCGGCTGTTCGCCCAGAGGGGGTTCGACGGCACGACCCTCGACGCCATCGCTGCCGAGGTCGGGATCTCGCGCCGCACCCTGCTGCGCTACTACGACTCGAAGAACGACATCCCCTGGGGCCGGTTCAGCGAGACCCTCGACGGCTTCCGCGCGACGCTGGTCGCGACGCCGGTCGACGTGCCGCTGCACGAGGCGGTGCACGCCGCCGTACTGGCCTTCAACCGCTTCGACCTCGACGCCCACCCCTCCCACCGAGAGCGGATGCAGTTGATCCTCACCACGCCCACGCTGCAGGCGCACTCGGTGCTGCGGTACGGGGAATGGCGCCAGGTGATCGCCGAGTACGTCGCGCTCCGGCTCGGCCTACGGCCCGACGACCTGTTGCCGCGCACCGTCGGGCAGGTGAGCCTCGCGCTCACGCTCTCGGCGTACACGCACTGGCTCGACCACCCCGAGCTCGCCCTGCACGACCTGATCGACACCGCGATGGCGGGCCTGCGGAGCTACCTCGGATCGGCCTGACCGGACGGTGAGGCACACGCGTTCCTAGCCGCGCGGGGTGACGTGTTCGTCGAGGTGCGCGACGTCCGCGGCGGCATCGGCCCAGTCGCCGTCCCAGGAGAGCACCGCGATGGCCGCGGTGCGCATCTCCCGGTCCTGCCCGCCGAGCAGCTCGACGAGTTCGGCGACGCCGGGGTTGTGGCCGATCAGCAGCGCGCTGTCGGCGGTGTCCGGCAGCTCGCGGATCACGGTGAGCAGATCCTCGGGCGGGGCGCCGTAGATGCGCTCGTCGACGGTCGGCGACGGCGGGTCGGTGAGCTCGGCGGCCACCAGCTCCCAGGTCTCCCGCGTCCGCTTCGCGGGCGAGCAGACGACGGCGCCGAGGCCGTCGACGTGCTCGCGCAGCCACCGCCCGGCGGCCGGCGCGTCCCGCCCGCCCCGCTTGTTCAGCGGGCGTCCCGCGTCCGGTACGCCGTCTGGCCACGCCGACTTCGCGTGCCGCAGGAGCACGAGCCGGCGATGCGGTGGCGAGTCGGCCATGACGCCCACCCTGCCACCACCGCGCCCGTCACCGATGGGCGGCACTCTCGTCAGACGGGTTCGGACCCAGCGCCACCGGCGGATCGGCCGGCGTCATCCCGACCTCCGGCGCGGGGCGGCCGGCGAACAGGTTGATGACCGGGTCCCACCTGCTGGCCTTCCCCGCAGGGAACCGGCGCTGCGCCCGGGCCAGGCGACGGGAGCCGGAGCGGTAGAACCGCCGCGCCCACGGCGAGCGGGGCCGCGCGAGCCTGACCGCCGCCACGTAGGCCAGCACCGGCACCAGCATGCCGAGGATGCCGAGCACGATCCGGCCCTTGAACAGCGCGATCACGATGAACAGCAGGTTCACGGCGATGAGGACACCGGCGACGGTCATGCCGTCCGACGAGTCGACGTCCCACGGCGCCGCCTCCGTCAGCAGCAGCCCGCCGACGATCACCGCGACGAGCACGGCGTCGACCGACCGCCGCCCTTCCGGACCCCAGTAGACGTCGTCGAGGTGCAGCCACAGGGCGAACTCGTCGAGGGTCAACGCGGCACCTGCGCCGAAGAACGCGGCCAGGATCTGGCCGCCCGGCGCCTCGGGACGGTAGGCGAACTCCAGCGCGCCCGACCCGAGGAGCAGGAAGATCCCGTACACCTCGTGGTGGATGTGCACGCCGCCCATGGTGTTGTCGCGGAACGGGCCGCGACCGTCGCGGATCATGTGGGTCACGTAGCGGGTGATCAGGAACGTCACGACGAACGCCACGAGCATGAAGAACGTGGGCTTCAGGACGACCGACGCCAGTTCAGCCCACATGGCCGTCCCCTCCCGTCACGAGCCCGGTATGCCCGACCGGCCGGATCACTGTGCCATCCCGACCGCGCGGTGCGCCATGAGAACCACCCGGTGCGGTTGCAGCGTCAGGCCGTGGCCCCGCAGGTCGACGGCACGGTGACGGGAGCCGGCACGGCGGTCGGAGCCGATGTCGGTCCGCGCGCTGCGGCACTCGGCGACGGCGACGGTGCCGGGACCACCGGGGGCGGCGCCGGCGCCGGGACGACCGGCGGTGCGAGCGTGGCGCGCACGACCCGCCGCATGAACGGGATGTCCGGGTCGGCGGGGGTGAACCGTCCGCGCGCCGTGCCCGGGTCCGGCAGGTCCGGGTCGAAGGAGACACTGCGCAGCACCGGCCGGTGCTCGTCGGCCAGCGCGAGCAGGGCCGGCAGCAGGGACCGGGGGATGCTCGTCGTCACCGACGCCGCGGTCGCGCCCGCCACCGCCTGGAAGTGGGTCACGACGTCCGCCGGGCTCTTCTGCGCGATCAGCGCGCTGATCAGGCAGCGCTGACGGCCCATGCGGTCGTAGTCGTCGGAGTTGCGCCGGGAGCGGGCGTACCAGAGCGCCTGGTCGCCGTCGAGGTGCTGGACGCCGGCGGGCACGTACCCGTCGGGGCTCACGTGGCGGCCGCTGTAGGTGACACCGCCGATCGGCAGCGGCTCCGGCCCGACGTCCACCGTCACCCCGCCGAGCGCGTCGATCAGGGCGGCCAGCCCCTCCATGCTCACGGTGACGTAGTGGTGCATCGGGAGCCCGAGCATCGTCGAGATCGACGACATCAGCAGGTTCAGGCCGCGGTCGGCGGTCGGCCCGGCGGGGGCCAGCCGGGGGTGCTCCCTGCCGTACTCCGCGACGTTGTTGAGCAGGAAGTCGCCCGACGTCGGCGACCGCGGGTTGTGGAAGCCGTCCGGGAACCGGGCTGCCGCCGGGGAGCCCGGCGGGAACGGTGCGTGCTCGATGTTGCGGGGCAGGGCGAACAGCGTGGTGGCCGCGGTCCGGGTGTCCAGGCTGGCGACGATCATGGTGTCTGTCCGGGCGCCCGTGCGGTCCGGTCCGGCGTCGCTGCCCAGCAGCAGCACGTTCAACCGCGGCGGCAGCACCGGGCCGGCTGCAGCAGGTCCTCCGGCCGCGACGGGTGCCGGGCCCGGGGAGAACACCTGGTCGAGGAGCGTCCGCTGCGTGTTGGCCAGCTCCGCGGTGGCCCCGAGCGGGATGGCCACCCCGACGCAGAGCGCGGCGGCGACCGCCGCGCCGAGCACCTGGTCGCGGGTGCTGCGGGTGCGGGGGTCCGTCGCGACGAAGGTCCACATGATGACCGCCATCCAGGCGATCATGATCAGCACGCACGCGACGGTGACCGTGACCAGGACACCGGGCGACACGAGGCTGCGCAGCAGTCCGGCGCGACCGATGCTCACCGCGACGAGGGCCAGCACTCCCAGACCGCCGAGGAAGATCGCCATGACCCGGACGCCGGTCCGGCGGCGGCCGAGCAGGATGTGCCCGAGCCCGGGGAGTGCGGCGGCCGCCGCGACGGCGCCGAGCGAACGGCCGACACCGACCGGCGGCGGGCGATGCGCCGACCCGGTCCACGCACCGCGTCCGACCAGGGCCACGAGGCCGATGTTAGGTCGGGTCGGGGCGACATTCGAGCCGAACGAGTGATCTTCACCGGACGACACACGTCGATGACATGCAGGATCACTGACAGTGAGCCGCAGCGGCGAGCGCGGTCGAGCAGTCGCGCGCCTCCGGGGTGAGCGTGACGCCGTCGCGGCGCCGCTCGAACAGGTCGCGGCCCGCCGACTGCGTGTATCCGAGCACGCGCCCGGCCGCGCAGGCGGCGGTGGCGGGTCCGCCGCACGATCAGCTCGGTTGATCGTGCGACAGCAAACCCCGGCTGATCGGCCCGGATAGGCCCCGCACGATCAGCTCGGTTGATCGTGCGGCAGCAAACCCCGGCCCCGGTCCCGGCACGGACTCAGTAGGTCGCCCGGCCGCCGCTGATGTCGTACACCGCGCCCGTCGAGAAGCTGACGGCCGGCGAGCACAACCAGGCGACCAGCTCCGCCACCTCCTCGGCCCGCCCGAACCGGCCCATCGGCGTGAGCGATTGCGAGCGCGCGAGGATCGCCGGGTCCGTGTCGGCGTTCATCGGCGTCTCGACTGCGGCCGGGGCGACGGCGTTGACGAGCACCCCGGTCGTCGCCAGCTCCTTGCCCAGCGACTTCGTCAGCCCGATCACCGCCGCCTTCGACGCCGAGTAGGCGCTCTGCGTCGGGTTGCCGTCCTTGGCCGCGATGCTCGCCAGGTTGACGATGCGCCCCCAACCGGCTGCGACCATGCCCGGCGCGAACGCCCGGCACAGCAAGAACGTGCCGTCGACGTTCACCCGGAACGTCGCCTGCCACTCGTCGAGGTCGAGATCAATGAGGGGGCGCGACGGTCCGACGACACCCGCGCTGTTCACGAGGATGCCGACCGGGCCGATCGCGTCGCGCAGTGCGTCGACGGATGCGGGGTCGATGACGTCGAGCTTCTCGTCGGCCCCGGGGGCGAGATCGGCCGTGACGACCCGGAGCCCCGCGGCGCGCAACCGGGCGGCGGTGGCGGCGCCGATCCCGCTCGCGCCGCCGGTGACCAGCGCCGTCACGTCGGGATAACTCATGCCTGGCTCACCGTGGGCTCAGTTGAAAAGTCGACCCCCGCGAGGTCGCGCGCCGCGATGAACCCGAACGCCATCGCCGGGCCGATGTTGATCCCGCCCGCCGGGTAGTGCCCGCCCATGACACTCGCCTGGTCGTTGCCCACGGCGTAGAGGCCCGGCACCGGGGCGTCGGCGGCATCGAGGACGCGGGCCCGTGCGTCGGTCGCCAGCCCGGCGAACGTGCCGAAGCTGCCGGGCACGACCCGCACCGCGTAGAACGGCCCCTTCTCGAGCGGGCGCAGCGACGGGTTCGGCCCGACCGTCGGGTCGCCGCCGTAGCGGTTGAACGGGGTCGACCCGCGGCCGAACTCGGGATCCTCGCCACGGCGGGCGTCGCGGTTGAACTCGGCGACGGTCGCCGTGAGGCCGGCGGGGTCGATTCCGCAGGCCCGGGCGAGCTCCTCGAGCGTCCGGCCCTTCTTCAGGTAGCCGCTGCGCAGGTACGGGAACAGCGGCACCGGCAGGGGCTTGGCCATCCCGAGCGGGAAGCGGCGCACGAACCGGGCGTCCGCGATCTGCCACGACTGCACCGGCTCGCCCTCGGGCGCCGCGGCGATCATCGCGGTGACGTAGTCGTGGTAGCCGTTCGCCTCGTTGACGAACCGGCGACCTGTCGAGAGCACCCCGATGCTGCCGGGCTTGGCACGGTCCATGATGTGCGGGAACGTGCCGGTCCGCCCCGACCGGTAGGGCACCAGCGACACCGGGCACCAGGCCGCAGGGGAGTGGAGGTCCGTGCGCAGCCGGCCGCCCGCGGACTCGCCGAGTGTGGTGCCGGCGCCGTCCGCGGTGGCCGGGGCCAGCGACCAGTGCTCGGTGCCGGTCGGCGTGCGGGGGAACAGCGCCCGGCGGCGGGCGACGTCGTGGGGGAAGCCGCCGGCCGCGAGCACGACACCCCGGGCCGCGGTGATCCGCAGGGGCCCGTCGGGAGTGTCGGCGACGACGCCGGTGACCCGGCCGTAGGACCCGCGGAGCAGCTCGGTGACCGGCGACGAGACGCGCACGTCCACGCCGAGGTCGAGGGCCGAGCGCAGGAGCCGGCCGACGAGCGCGGTCCCGTTGACCAGCTGCAGGCCGCGGCGCCGGGTGACCAGGTCGTAGACGTGCCGGGCGACGCGGCGGGTGGCGTGCAGCAGGCCGCGGGGGTTGCCGCGGGAGGCGGAGAGGAACGCGGCGAGGTCCGGCCCGGCCATGACACCCATGCCGAGGAACGAGGTCTCGTACAGCTGGCGGCGGAGCTTCACCAGCACGTCGTCGCCGAGCGTGCGACCGTCGACGGGCGCGGGCGCGACCGAGCGGTGTCCGGTGCCGGCACCGGGCAGGTCGCCGTAGACGTCGTTGATCGTCGCGCCGGGCACGAACGTCAGCGCCGTCTGCTCGTGGAAGAACCGCACCATCTCCGGCGCGGCGGCGAGGAAGGCGTCGACGCGCGCGGAGTCGTAGTCCGCTCGGAGAACCGCACGCAGGTAGGTGCGGAACTCCTCGACGTCCTCGTGCACACCGTCGGCGTGGGCGAGCGGGTTGCCCGGGGCCCACATCCAGCCGCCGGACCACGCCGTCGCGCCGCCACACACGTCCGCCCGCTCGAGGACGACCACCCGCAGGCCGTGGTGGGCGGCGGTGACGGCGGTCGAGAGGCCGCCGGCTCCGGCTCCGACCACGACGACGTCGGCGGTGACGGACTGGGCGGGGGACGGGGTGGTCACGGTGTCGGGTCTCCTCTGTGTCGCGACGCGACACGGTTATGTACTGGATCAAACATAATCATCGAGCTATTGTGTTCTTCTAGGACAGCATGGGACGTGCCCGTCGCGCAAGACCCGAGGGAGTCGGCATGGAGATCAGGTGGCTGGAGGCGTTCGTGGCCGTCGCCGAGGAGCTGCACTTCGGGCGGGCGGCCGCGCGGCTCCAGCTCGCCCAGTCGCCGCTGAGCCAGACGATCCGCAAGCTGGAGCGGGAGCTGGGTGTGACGCTGTTCGATCGGAGCACGCGCAGCGTTGCGCTCACCCCCGCCGGCGAGGCGCTGCTGCCGCACGCCCACCGCGTCTTCGAGGAGCTCGAGCTGGCCCGGCAGTCGACCCGGGCGGTCTCCGGGGTCTTCTACGGGACCGTGAGCATCGGTTTCTCGGGCGCGCTCAACCACCTCACGCTGCCGCCGCTCACCCGCGCGGTACGCCAGCGGTACCCGGAGGTGACGCTGAAGCTGGTGGGGCGGGTGATGACCCGCGACGGCGTCGAGCAGGTGGAACGGGGAGCACTCGATCTCGCCTTCGTCGCGCTGCCGCTGGACCCGTCGCCGGCGGTGACGACGCGGCTGATCGCGAGGGAGCCGCTGGGTGTCGCCCTGCCGGTCGACCACCGGCTGGCGGCCGAGTCGGCCGTCGACCTCGTCGATCTGGCCGACGACGGCTTCATCACCACGCCCGGCGCGGTGGGGTCCGGGCTGCAGGAGGCGGGCTTGCGGGCCTGTGTCAACGCCGGGTTCCGGCCGCGGGTCGTCCAGGAGATCACCGACCCGTTCATGATCCTCACGCTGGTCGCGGCGGGGGTCGGTGTCGCGCTGCTCTCGGCGGAGGTCGCGGACATCATGCCTTCGGGATCGGTGTACGTGCCCCTGCGCGGTGAACCGACCTACCTGAACCACGCGATCGCCTGGTCCGCCGACAACCCGTCGACCGTGCTCAAAGCGGTGCTCGCGGTCGCCGAGGAGGTGCTGCCGACACCCGATTAAGCTCTCCGGGCACATTGTCAGTGAATGATTTCGTGTTGGACACGGCATAGTACCGCCTGTGACTCTCATGGCATCCCCCGCCACTGCTGCCGGCCGAGAGGAACGCCATGTCCGTCACCGCAGGGTCCGTGCCCGTGCACGCCCCACCCCGTAACGATCCCCGTAAGGCCGCGCTGTCCGGCTTCCTGGGCAGCACGCTCGAGTACTACGACTTCTTCCTGTACGGCTCCGCCGCCGCGCTCGTGTTCGGCCAGGTGTTCTTCCCGGCCTCCGGGGCCGCCGCGACGCTGCTCTCGATCGCCACCCTCGGCGTCGCCTACGTCGCCCGGCCCCTCGGCGCCATCCTCTTCGGCCACATCGGCGACCGCTTCGGGCGCCGCGGCGCCCTGCTGGCGACGCTGCTGATGATGGGCTTCTCGACGTTCCTCATCGGCTGCCTGCCCTCCTACGACACGATCGGGATGGCCGCGCCGGTCCTGCTGGTGCTGCTGCGCCTCCTCCAGGGCCTGTCGGCGGGCGGCGAGTCGCCCGGCGCCAGCTCGCTGACCGTCGAGCACGCCCCCGACGGCCGCCGCGCGTTCTTCACCAGCTTCACGATGAGCGGGATCATGTTCGGGATCGTGCTGTCGAGCATCGTGTTCATCCCGGTCGCGGCGCTGCCCGACGACCAGCTCCTGAGCTGGGGCTGGCGGGTGCCGTTCTGGCTCAGCCTGGCCGTGACCGCCGTCGCCTACGTCCTGCGCAGCCAGCTCCAGGAGCCCGAGGTCTTCCAGGAACTCCAGGAGCAGCACGAGACGGCGTCGGCACCGATCGTCGAGGTGTTCCGCGACCACTGGCGCACCGTCGTCCGGATCGCCGTGTGCGCGAGCTTCGCCATGGTCAACACGATCGTCAACGTCTTCGCGCTGGCCTACGCGACGAAGGTGGCAGGCGTCGACCGCGGCACGATGCTCGCGGTCATCGCGGTCGCGAACGCCGCAGCGGTCGTCACCCAACCCCTGTACGGTATGCTCGCCGACCGCATCGGCCGCAAGCCGGTGTTCGTGACGGGCGTGCTGTCGGTGGGCGTCATGGTGTTCGTCTTCTTCCACGCCATCGGCACCGGCCACGTCGCCCTGATCTACGCGTCCGCGGTCGTGCTCATCGGTGTCTGCTACGCCGCGCCGAACGGCGTCTACGTCTCCTGGTTCCCCGAGCAGTTCCCGGCACGCGTCCGGTACAGCGGGATGGCGGTCGGACTCATGGTCGGCCTGCTCGCCTCGGGTTTCACGCCCGCGCTGGCGCAGGTACTCAGCTCGGGTGAGTCGGCGAACTGGACGCCGGTGGCGTGGATGTGCGCGGGCTTCGTCGTGGCGGCCGCGATCGCCGCGTTGACCGCGCCGGAGACCTTCCGCACGCCGACCGCAGAGCTGGGGAGGTCCTAGATGCGCGTCGGAATCGTCGGCTGCGGCAACATCGCCGGCAACCACGTCACGGCGTTCCGCGCCGCCGACACCGAGGTCGTCGCCTGCTGCGACGTCGACGCCGGACGGGCTGCGGCGTTCGCGGCCCGGCACGGCATCCCCAGCTCCGTGACCTCGGTCGATGCGCTGCTCGACCCGGGCGTGGACGTCGTCAGCGTCTGCACGCCGCACCCCACCCACGAGGCGGTGGTGACTGCCGCGGCAGCTCGGGGTGCGCACGTGCTCTGCGAGAAGCCGATCGCGATCGACCTGGCCGCGGCCGGGCGGATGACCGCGGCGTGCGACGCGGCCGGCGTGACGCTGGGCGTGCTGTTCCAGCGCCGGTTCTGGCCCGCGGCGCAGCGCATACGCGCCGCGATCGACGACGGCACGCTCGGCACGCCGTTCCTCGGGCACGCGACGGTGCTGCTGCACCGCGACCCGTCGTACTACACGGCGGACCCGTGGCGCGGCACCTGGGCCACCGACGGCGGGGGAGTGCTGACGACCCAGGCCGTGCACAACATCGACCTGCTGCAGTGGTTCATGGGCGACTGCGTGGAGGTCACCGCGGCGCACACGACGGTGAAGCATCCGATCGAGGTCGAGGACACCGCGGTGGCGACGTTGCGCTTCGCCTCCGGCGGGCTCGCCACGCTGGCTGCCTCGACCGCACTGACGCCGGGGCTGGGCACGCGGGTCCTGGTGACCGGTCCGGGCGGAACGGCCGGGCTCGCCGAGTACCCGGAGGGCTCCGAGGGGGTCAACGATGTCTGGGCGGTGCCCGGCGCCGAGTCGGTCCGGTCGCCGTTCGGCACCGGGCTAACCTCCGACATCCCGCTGTCGGCGATCAACGGAAGCCTCGCGCCGTTCCACACCCTGCAGATCGCCGACTACGTCGACGCGATCCGCGCCGGCCGCGAGCCCGCCGTCACCGGCCGCGAGGCGACGAAGTCGCTGGCCGTCCTCACCGCGCTGTACGCCTCGGCGAAGTCCGGGCGGCCCGAGCCGGTGCCGTCGTCGAAGGAGAATCGTCCATGACCCCGCCGATCGGTATCGCCCATCTCACCCTGCTGTGGTTGACGCCGCCCGAGCTGGTGGCCGTTGCCGCCGACACCGGCTACGACTTCGTCGGGATCCGGGTCAAGGCCGTGACCGCAGGCGAGCGCCGCTACGCGATGGAGCCCGGGTCGCCGCTGTCGCGGGAGACCGTGGCCCGGCTGCGCGACACCGGCCTGGAGGTCCGCGACATCGAGTTCCTCCCGCTCGGACCCGACACGGGACGGGACGACTGGATGCCCGCGCTCGAGGCGGGCGCGGCGCTCGGCGCGCGGACGTTCAGCGTCGTCGGTGTCGACGAGGACCGTGGCCGGCTGACCGACACGCTCGCCCGCCTGGTCGCCGACGGTGCCCCGTACGGCATCCGCCCGACGTTGGAGCCGATCAGCTATCAACCTGTCAGCCGGGTCGCCGAGGCCGCCGGCATCGCCCGCGCCGCCGGTTCCGCCGTGCTGCTCGACTCCCTGCACATCCAGCGGGGCGGCAGCACGATGGACGAGGTCCGTGCCCTGGAGCCCGACCTCGTGCCGCTCGTCCAGCTCTGCGACGGGCCCCTGGTGCTGCCGCCGGTGCTCGACCTGCCACCGGGAACACCCGCCGAGGGCACGGCCCGCCACGTCGAGTCGCGGGTGCAGCGCGAGGTCGTGGGCGAGGGCGAGTTCCCGCTCGCGGAACTGCTCGGCGCCGTCACGGCGGGCACGCCCCTCAGCGTCGAGGTGCCGCACGCCCGGCTGCAGGTCCGCTTGTCCCCGCGCGAGTTCGCCGCGCACAACCTCCGCGCCGTGCAGGCGCTGCTCGCGAAGGAGAACAGCCGTGTGTGACGAGACCATGTCTGCCGAGAGGTGGGACGACGAGATCGATCTCCTCGTGCTCGGGACCGGCGCCGGCGGCCTCGCCGCCGCCGTCACCGGGGTGGACCAGGGCCTCTCGACCCTCGTCCTCGAGAAGACCGAGTACCTCGGCGGCACCACCGCCTACTCGGCGGGCACCTGCTGGATTCCGGGCAACCGCTTCCTGGACGACGACAACGACGTCGAGGAGGCGAGCCGCTATCTCGACGCGCTGGTCGGTGACCGGGCTCCGCGCGAGCTGCGCGAGGCCTACCTCGCGCGCGGCGGCGAGATGGTGGAGTACCTCGACAGGATCGGCGTGGGTTTCTGGCACTCGAAGACGGTCGTCGACTACCACCCGGAGATCCCCGGCTCGGCCCGCGGCCGGGCGCTGGAGCCGCAGACCTTCGACGGGCGGGTGCTCGGCAAGGCGGACTTCGGCCGCGTCCGTCGCCCGGTCCCGGAGTTCGCGCTGTTCGGCGGGACGCTGATGGTGCGCAGGGCCGAGGTGAACGACCTGCTCGGGATCTACGCGGGCTCCGTGCGCGGCGTGCTCACGGCGTTGCGGCTGGGCGTGCGCTGGGCCGCCGACCGGCTGCGGTATCCACGCGGCACCCGGCTGGCCATGGGCAACGCGCTCGTGGCCAACCTGTTCCACACGCTGCTGCAGCGGTCCGGGCAGGTCTGGTTCCGCGCGACCGCCACGCGCCTGCTGACCGACGACGGCCGCGTGGTCGGCGCGATCGTCGCGTACCAGGGCCGGGAGCTGCGGGTCCGCGTCCGCCGCGGAGTGGTGCTGGCCGGGGGCGGCTTCTCGGCGAGCCCGGACTGGCGGGCGAAGTACCTGCCGTCGCCGACCCCGCAGTACACGCGGGCCGGGGAGGGCTCGACCGGCGACACCCTCGCGCTCGCCCGGGCCGTCGGCGGGGCGCTTGGCGAGCCGCGCGACGACAACGCGTTCTGGTTCCCGAGCTCGATCGGACGCCGCCGCGACGGCTCGACCGTGGTGTTCCCGCACATCTGGGACCGGGCCAAGCCCGGCATCGTCGCGGTGAACGCGGCGGGGCGGCGGTTCGTCGACGAGTCGGTGTCCTACCACCGGTTCACCCGCGCGATGTACGACTCGCACAAGTCGGTGCCGACGATCCCGGCCTGGCTGGTGATCGACTCCCGGGCGCTCGCCCGCTACGGCCTCGGCATGATTCGCCCGCACACCCCGGCGCCGATGCTGCGGAAGTACATCGAGGCCGGGTACCTGCAGCGGGGCGCGACGGTCCGCGAGCTGGCGGCGTCGATCGGGGTGGATCCGGACGGGCTGGAGCGCACGGTCGCCGACGCGAACCGGTACGCGCGCATGGGGGTGGACGAGGAGTTCGGCAAGGGCACCAGCGTGTTCGGCCACCAGTACGGCGACGCCGGGCACACGCCCAACGTCAACCTCGGCCCGATCGAGACGGCGCCGTACTACGCGATCGCCGTGGTCCCGACGCCGCTGGGCACGGCGCTGGGGCTGCAGACCGACCCGTCGGCGCGGGTGCTCGACGAGGCTGGCGAGCCGATCCCGGGGCTCTACGCGTGTGGCAACGACGCGCAGTCGGTGATGGCGTCGGAGTACCCGGGGGCGGGCTGTCAGGTGGGTGCGGGCCTGACGTTCGGCTACGTGGCTGCGCGGCACGCGGCTGCTCGGGCGAGCTGATCGTGCGGCACCGATCGGCCGCATGAGGGCGCCGGAATCCTCCGGACGATCAACCCGGCTGATCGTGCGGCACCATTCGGCCGCCTCAGGCCGGCTGAAGCGGCCGCACGATCAACCCGGCTGATCGTGCGGCGCCATCCGTGTCGCCGGCGGGCAGTCAGTCCGCCGGGCGCCAGCCCAGCGCCGGGCCCAGCTTCGTCGCGATGTCGGTCAGGATCTGGACGTAGTCGTCGGCGGCGAAGCTGAACGGCAGCGCGAACACGACCTCCCGGACCAGTCGGAAGCCCGGATCCGCGTAGAGCGCCTCGGCGATCTGGTCCGCGGAGCCGACGATGTCGCGGGCGAACATCATGCGTGCCGGTCCCTGCGGCGTCGCGGTCCGGGCGGTCCGCGCCTCGGCGTACGCCGTGTACTTCGCCCGTTGCTCGGGTGTCGCGCCGTCGGTCGGGATCACGACGAGCCCCTGCGAGGCGCGAGCCGCCGCCCCGGCCGGGTGGTGCGCCCGGAACGTCTCGAGGTGCGAGCGCTGGACCTCCGCGAAGTCCTGCGACTCCTCGGCCCGCACGACGTTGCTCGACAGGAAGTTGAGGCCGTTCTCCCCGGCCCACTGCGCCGACCGGAGGCTCGCCCCGCCGTACCACATCCGGTCGCGCAGGCCGGGGGAGTGCGGCTGGACGCGGTCGGAGAACTCCTCGATGCCGGCGGTGCCGCGGAACGGGCTGGCCTGCTCACCCGCGACGAACCGCAGCAGCCGCAGCACGCGCTCGTAGCTGAAGTCCTCGACGTCGCCGGTGTCGGGGTAGAGCGCCTCGCGCACCTCGTCGTAGCGCATCGGCGGCCCGACGCTGACGCCCGGATTCAGCCGACCGCCGGAGAGGATGTCGACCGTCGCGAGATCCTCGGCCAACCACAGCGGATTCTCCCAGCCCAGCGGGATGACGGCGGTCCCCAGTGCGATGCGCCGGGTGCGCTGCGTCGCGGCGGCGAGCACGGCGACGGGGGAGGAGATGCCGTACTGCAGATGCCGGTGGCGCACCCAGGCGCTGTCGAACCCGAGCTGCTCGCCGAGGTCGATGACCTGCAGGGTCGTCTCGTGCCCCGCGCCGGGGTCGGCACCGTCGAACGAGCCGATGGTGAGGAAGCCGAGCTTCTCGAGCGGTTCCGAGGGCGAGGGCATGCGGTGGCTCCTTGGTCCGGGTCACCGCGATCATCCCGCACCGGGCGGCGGTGAGGTGCCGTCGACGGGCTCAGCCCCGCGGTCGCCCGGTGCGATCGATCACCTCGCGGATCCGAACAGCTCGGGGAACGCGTGCCTGAGGTCGGCGACGGCCGGTGTCGATGCGGATGCGTGCACGGACGGCACCTTCTCGCCCGATCGGCGTGATGCGGTGTGCGCCTCCCGGATGAAGCGGGCGACCTCGAGCAGGGTGTCGGCAGTACGGAGTGCGTTGACGAAATTCGTCACGACCAGGCCTCCTGGGGAGCGGAGCGTGGGAGACGGGCGCGGATGCCCCGGTGATCGTTGCCTGATCAGGATCATCCGTTCGGGAACGGTAAAACACGCATCGGAGAAGATCAGTCACGCTGCGGTGAGCGAGTCAGCCGCTGCGGCGAACGACCTACCCGTCGGTCGTCAGGCCGGCGCTGTCCGTCCGCCGTACAGCAGCGTACGGCGACGTACAATTCATGGATGGAGCACCTGACGATCAGCGAGGCGCGCGCGCGATTGCCGGAGATCCTCGACCGGGTCGCGACCGGTGAGGAGATCACGATCACCCGGCACGGGCGGGCAGCCGCGGTCATGCTCCGTCCCGACGCGGTCCGCGCGCGCCGGGGTGAGGCCGTCCTCGACGACGCCCGCCGGATCCAGGAGATGCTCGACGACGCGGCGACGCGTCCCTTGCCACCTCCGGTGGTCGCCGTAGATCGCGGCGAGGAGATGGTGAAGGGCATCCGCGCCGAGCGCGACCGGACCTGATGGACGCGTTCGATGCGGATGTGATCATCTACGCGGCTGTCGTGGACCATCCACTCGGACGTCGTGTGCGCACGCTGTTCGACGTCGTGCAGGGAGTACATGCGGGTGTGGGTTCGGTCGTTCTGCTGCCCGAAGTACTGGCCAAGCCGATGCGCGACGGAGCCACACATGAGGTCGCCGCACTCGTCGGGCTGCTGAGCCGACTCGACCTGCGGCCGGTCGACGCCGTGACCGCAGAGGTCGCGACGTCGCTCGCGGCAACTCACCGGCTTCGGGCCGCGGACGCACTGCATCTCGCGACAGCCGTCGTGACGGGAGCGGACCGCTTCATCACGAACAACCGCCGCGACTTCGGACCGTCGATCACCGAGATCGACGTCGTGCATCCCGATGCACTAGCCGAGCCATGACCCCTCACTGCTGGTCCCGCCTCACCACCAGCCCTTCCGCCGCCTCCACACCATCAGCACCGCCGACATCACCAGCATGACGGCCAGCACCACCACGAGCGGCCCGACCAGCACGTGGTCGGCCACGATCACGTTCATCCCGAGGATCGAGCTCAGCGCCGTGATCGGCAGGGTCACCGCCGCGATTACCGCCAGCCGCTCCGCCGCGATGGTCATCTTCGTCCCGGTCCGGGTCTGGTAGAACTCGATCACGCCCTGCAGGTACTCCCGCTGGCTGTCAGCCATCGCGGCGATCCGCCGGAACTGGTCCTCGAGGTCGACGAGCCCCGCTGCGCCCGCGCTGCCGAAGACCTCCCTGCGCACCATGCGGCCGTACACCTCGCGGCTCGACGCGGCATCGTGTGTACGGCGAGCAGGCCGTGCCGCACGGCGAACAGCTCCTCCAGGAACTTCTCCGAGTCGCCCATGTGCCCGTCGGTCACCTGCCGCTCCAGCGCCCACACGTCGTGGGTGAGCGAGGTGAGGAAGTCGCGCATGCGGTCGGCGACGACGTTGACCAGCGCACCCAGTTCGGCCCGACGAACTGGTCGATCTCGACGAAGTGCACGTGCCCGCGCTGCCCCTGTTCCGGAGCGTGCAGAACGAGGAAGGCCTGGTCGGGATAGGTGTGCACCTTCGCGACGGGGTTGCGGACCGCGCAGTCGTGGACGGCGCGCTCGTGCAGGTGCAGCCGCTGCGACAGGTACGCCGCGGTCTCGGCGTCCCAGTACATGACGTCGATCCAGACCAGCCCGGGCCCGTCGAGTAGTGCCTCGATCCGGCCCGGCGAGCACCGCTCGACCCCGGCCTCGGTGATGAGCCGCACGTCCACGGCCTCACGCTCCTCGCCGTCGCGCCGCCCCGCCACTCGTCCGCGGCGTCGCCGTGCGGAAGAATGCAGGCCGGGTCGGGATATCCCTACCTCGGCGCGGGGGAGGTCCCTACCCGTCCGAGGTGCCTTCCCCCTCGCCCGGAGGCACCATCGGCGACACTCTCGTGGAGCAGCGGAGCCTGGTAGCCGGGCCCTGCACCCTCCCCGGAGAGGCGACATGACCTACAGCCTTGGAGTCGACCTCGGAACCTCCTTCGTCGCTGCGGCGGTCGCACGGCCGGCCGAGGTCGCGATGGTTCCGCTCGGGGATCAGTCGGTGGTCGCGCCCGCGGTGGTCTCGGTGCGGCCGGACGGCAGCATCGTGGCCGGCGACGCGGCAGAGCGCCGCGCGATCAGCCAGCCCACCCTGGTGGCCCGGTCGGTCAAGCGCCGCCTCGGCGACCCGGACCCGGTCAGGCTGGGCGACGTGTCGTACCCGGTGGCCACCCTGCTCAGCGCGCAGTTGCGGGACGTCGTGCAGAAGGCGGCCGACCGGGAGGGCGGGCCCCCCGAGCAGGTCGTGCTCGCCCACCCGGCGACGTGGACGCCTGCGCGTCGCGCACGGTTCGAGGAGGTGGCACGGGCCGCGGGGATCCACGCGCCGCGCCTGGTGACCGCCGCCGAGGCCGCCGCCCACTACGCCGCCCGCGGTGGGACGTCCGACGGGCGGGTCGTCGCGGTCTACGACCTGGGCGGCGGGGGCTTCGAGGCGACGATCGTGCGCACGGGGCCCGGCGGGCCCGAGATCCTGGGCACCCCGGAAGGGGTCGAGGGCTTCGGCGGCGCCGACCTCGACGAGGCGATCCTGTCCTACGTCGACGACGCGGTGGGCGGCGCGCTCGCCCGACTCGACAGCAACGACGCGCGGACGGCCGTCGCGCTGGCCCGGCTGCACCAGGACTGCGTGCTGGCCAAGGAGAACCTGTCGCTGGACACGGAGACCGTCGTGCCCGTCTTCCTTCCCGGACGGCACTTCGAGATCCGGCTGAACCGCACGACCTTCGAGCAGATGCTGCGTTCCCCACTCGAGGCGACGGTCGACGCTCTGTCGCGGACGGTCCGGTCCGCCGGGCTCACCCCTGCGGACGTGGACGCCGTGCTGCTCGTGGGCGGCTCGACGCGCATCCCCGTCGTCGCGGAGACGGTGTCGCGGGAGTTCGGCAGACCGATGCTGGACGGCGTGCACCCGGTGCACGTCGTGGCGCTCGGTGCGGCATTGCTCGCGAAGGCACCGGCGCCCTCGGTGACGGCAGGGTGGGTCGTTCCCATCGACGCGGCGCGCACCGCACCGCGGACGGCAGCAGGTCCCTCCGACGACGTGGCCGCCGGTACGCGGGAGCGGGCTGCGGCACACGTGGCACGCAACGGGGCCGGGGCGGGTGACCAGCAACCCGGCGGCACGCCCTCGACGACCGCGGACGCGCCCTGGTTCGACACGACGCGAGGCAGCGCTCCGGAGCCCGCCGCACCCCCGTCCGACGACCTCGGCGCCCACGATCCGCCGCCGGCCGTCGAGTTGCCCCGGTTCGGTCCGGCGGACGCCACAGGGTGGCCGGAGCCGGTGGCCGACAGCCCGGGCCTCGCGCCCGCGCCCCGCTCGGCCTTCGTGCCCCCGCCGGTCCGGCCGGTCGCGCCCGTCCCCGCTCCCGCCCCGCGTGGCGGCGGCGGTGGCACCGTCGTGATGGTCGTCGGCACCCTCCTGGCGGTACTGATCCTCGTGCTGGTGTTCGTGCTCGCGCCGTAGACGCGTACCCGGCCGGAGCCCTACCCCGGTTGCCGGTAGGGGCACCCCCACCGCCGGACGGCGGGCAGCATCCTCCGCTCGGTCGGAGGGTCAACCCCACCCGTATTTCGGGGGCTGGCTTCCGCCGCCGAGGGGGGCCGCTCCATCGTCGCGGCGACGCGGAAAGGCCACGCTTGTCGCAGTGCACGGGAGCTCGCCACGCGAGCACACCGTGGAAGCGGACCCCCGAAAGGCACCGAGATGTTCAGCGCATACACCGACTACGCGATCGGCCTGGCCATCGACCTGGCCGCGATCTTCCTGCTGGCCTACGTGTTGTACTTCCGCCGTCATCGGCGGGCGGACCTGTTGCTCGCGTATGTGGCGTTGAACATCGGGATCTTCGTCGCGATCTCGTTGCTGACCACGGTGCGGGTGGATGTCGCGCTCGGTTTCGGGCTGTTCGCGATTCTGTCGATCATCCGGTTGCGGTCGAGCGCGGTCACCCAGCAGGAGGTGGCGTACTACTTCATCGCGCTGCTGCTGGGTCTGGTGAACGGGCTGGATCTGCCGGACCGGCGGTTCGTGGTGCTGATCAACGTCCTGTTGCTGGGGGCGATGGCGATCGTCGACAGCAAGGCCCTGCGGGAGCGCACCCGGCGTCTGGAGGTCCACCTCGACACGGTGCACGCCGACGACGCGTCGTTGGTCGCGGATCTGGAGCGCCGGCTGGGTGGCACGGTGCTGCACCACGAGGTCAACGACGTGGACTACGTGCGTCAGACGATGCTGGTGGATGTGCGGTATCGGGCGGGCACGCACCCGGTGCTGGCGCCGGTGGACGAGCGTCAGGTGCAGGTGACGCTGGATGTGGTGCACGCCGACGACGCGGCTCTGGTGGCCGATCTGGAGCGGCGGCTGGGTGGGCAGGTGCTGCGTCAACTGGTCAAGGACATCGACTACGTGCGCGACACGATGGAGGTCGAGGTGACCTACCGCGTGTGGGCTCCGGCCGCGTACACCGGCTACCCGGCCTACGACGGCCCCACCAACGGCTACGACGCACAGACGGGTGCCCGGTCGTGAGCGCCTCCGTCCTGGCCTTCGCCCCCGCCGCCCGCGCCCCGCAGGCGAGCCCGGCCGAGCAGGCCGTGGCCTCGGCCGCCGCACTGGTCGACCCGATCGGCCTGGACGAGCTCATGGAGCTCGCCGAGCTGCAGACCCGGGTGGACCGCAAGTACTTCGTGCCCGCCGACGTCTTCCGGCGGATGATCGCGGAGCTGGCCGGGGAGCTGCGCGTGCTCGACATCGACGGCAAGCGCACCTTCGGCTACGAGTCGGTCTACTTCGACACCCCGGACCTCACGACCTACCGGGCGCACGTGCAGCGGCGCCGGCTGCGCTTCAAGGCCCGGACCCGCACCTACACCGACAGCGGGCTCTGCATGTTCGAGGTCAAGCTCACCGGGGCGCGCGGCGAGACCGTCAAGGAGCGGGTGCCGCACCCCGAGCAGTACCGCGCCGAGCTGACCGAGGACGCGCTGGCCCACCTGAAGGCCACGCTGTGCGAGGCCTACCGCCAGGACCTCCCGGAGGGACTGCAGCCCACCCTGGTCACGACGTACCGCCGCACGACGTTCGTGTCGCGCACCGGGGAGGCCCGGCTGACCTGCGACTCCGGGCTGCGGTGCCTCGACCTGCACCACGAGGTCCGCGACACGGGCACCCACGTGCTGGTGGAGAGCAAGTCCGGCGGCCAGGGCGGCAGCGCGGCCGACCGGATCCTGCGCGAGCTGGGGGTGCGCCCGGCCTCGGTGAGCAAGTACTGCGTCGCCGTCGCCGCCCTGCACCCCGAGCTGCCGTCCAACCCGTGGCACCAGACCCTGCGCCGTTACTTCCAGCCTCTCCAGGCCGCCGCGGCCTGAGCAGCACATCCGGACGAGGAGCAGAACATGCCGACATCGGAGGCCCGGCGCGCGACGCCACGGGCCATCACCGCGATCGCGGCGCTTGCTGCGTCGGCCCTGCTCGCAGGGTGTGGCATCGGCGGTACGTCACCGTCGGAGGGCGCCCCGCCCGGGCCAGGAGGGGGAACGGCGGTCCAGACCGTCGCGCCGGTGCCTCCGGCGGCCGAAGACGGGCCGACCACGATGGTCATGGTCATCCGCCACGGCGAGAAGCCGGACGGCGAGGAGCCGGGCGTCGACGCCGCGGGCAACGTGGACGACAGCTCGATGACCCGGGTCGGCTGGGACCGGGCACACGGCCTCGTCGACCTCTTCGATCCCGCACAGGGGACACCGAAGCCGGGGCTCGTCCGCCCCAAGACGATCTATGCAGCCGGCGTGACCGACGACGGCGAAGGCCAACGCACCCGCGAGACCGTCGACCCGCTCGCCGACAAGCTCGGCATCACGGCGGAGACGCGCTACGGCAAGGGCCAGGAGGAGGAGCTCGTCGAGCACGTCCTCGCGCAACCGGGCCCGACACTGATCTCCTGGCAGCACAGCCAGATCCCCATCATCGCCGAGGCCTTCCCCTCGGTCACGCCCACCCCGCCGTCGGAATGGCCGGACGACCGGTTCGACGTCGTCTGGACGTTCACCAAGACGGCGAACGGCTGGCACTTCGACCAGGTACCCGAACTCGTACTGCCCCAGGACGTCGCGACCGTGATCGAGGACGACGAGGACGCCTGATCGTCGACGTATCCCACGGCGTCCGGACGGACGCGACTGCTCATCGATCGGAGATAAGGGCGGGGACGCACAGTCCCCGCCCTTATCTCTGTCCCGGACGTCCACGGATAGGGGAAAAGCCCCTACCCGTGGACGGGGGAGACCACCCCACCCTTCGGGGGCGCGCACCATCGTTGCGGGCCCGCCCTTCCAGAACGCTTCAGCGACCGGCCGGATCAGCTCCGGCGGCTCGCATCCGATGACACGAAGAACCTGGAGAGCGCGGACATGAGCAGCCGCATCGACCTCGATCCCACACACCGCAGCGGTTCCGCGGCGCTGCCCCCGCTGGTGTGGAAGTTCGGCGGGACCTCCGTCGCCGACCACGACCGCCTGCGGGCGGTCGCCGAGCGGATGGTGGCCGCGCAACGGACCGGACGCCGGGTGGTCGCCGTGCTCTCGGCGATGGGCAAATCGACCGACGACCTCGTGGAGATGGCCTACGGCATCTCGGCCCGCCCGCCACTGCGCGAGCTCGACGCCCTGCTCTCGGTCGGCGAGTCGATCTCGTGCGCACTGGCCGCCATGGCCGTGGCCGAGCTCGGTTCACGGGCCGTGTCGCTCACCGCCCGGCAGGCCGGCATCGCCACCGACGGCGCGCACGGCAATGCGCGCCTCGTCGCCGTCGAACCGCAGCGCATCCACGACGAGCTGGCCGACGGGGCGATCGTGCTGGTCACCGGCTTCCAGGGCGTCTCGGCCAACGGCGACGTGACCACGCTGGGCCGGGGCGGATCGGACGCGTCGGCGGTAGCCGTCGCGGTGGCCCTCGGGGCGGACAAGTGCGAGATCTTCACCGACGTGCCTGCGGTGTTCACCGCGGATCCCCGAGTCGTGCCCGACGCGCGCCGGCTGTGCTCGATCAGGCACGAGGAGATGCTCGAGATGGCCGAAGGCGGTGCGGGTGTCATGCAGCCGCGGTCGGTCGAGCTCGCGCTGTCGCACGGCGTGGACATCCACCTGCGATCGAGCTTCAGCGCCGAGGAAGGCACGTGGATCCGCCGTGAGACGGACGGGTTGGAGTCGGCCGGGTCCACGGCCGTCGCCGGTGTGGCCCACCGCCGGCAGGAGAGCCTCTACGCGGTCGACGGGGTCGGCGCCGGTGCGGTCGTGGCCGCATTGGCCGAGCGGGGGATCGCCGTGGGGGCCGTGGTCCCCGAGCCCGCCAGGGTCCGGTTCACGGCACCGGGAGCGGAGCAGGCCGAGGTGAGTGCGGCACTGGACGGCGTCGGCGCGGTGAAGGTCGACCAGGGGCTCGGCTCGGTGTCCGTCGTGAGTCTCGGGATCGGGAGAAAGCCCGAGATCGTCGCTGCGGCGCTCGGCGCGCTGGAGGACGCCGACATCGTGCCGCAGCTGGTCACCACGACCGCCGGTCGGGCGACCGTCCTGGTGGCGTCGTCCGAAGTGGACGACGCGGTGCGGCTGCTGCACCGGATCTTCTTCCCGGCCGCGGCGGAGACGTCCGTGCCGCTGCAGTCGGCCGCGGACGCCGCCTGAGCAGGTCCGGCCGCCGGACGGTGGGGCTGTCCCTACTTCGGTCGGGGGGTGCGGACCACGGGTCCGGGGGAACGCACCATCGATCAACACGGGCTCCGGCGGCAAGGTCGTCACCAGCACGAACGACCAGCACGACCCCCGAGGAGCCATCGTGACCGCCACGTTGCAGGACACCCGCCGACCCACCCCGGGCGAGGACGGGCCGGCCGTCCTGGTCGCGCCGTACTACGCACAGGGCTCGCGGACCCGCCACGGCGAGCGCCTCGACCACGTCTTCGAGGAGCGCTGCGACTGGATGCGTACCTACGGGCGCGTCGACCACCTCGCGGTCGACGCCGGCGACGTCACCCTGACCTTCGGTGAGCTCGACGAGCACGCCAACCGGCTGGCCCGCCACCTGCTCGCCGGTGGCGCCCGGCCGGGCGACCGGATCGCGCTGCTGTTCGACAACGCCGTGTACTCCTACGTCGCGATGCTCGCCGTACTGAAGATCAATGCGGCGTACGTCCCGCTCGACGTCGGCTTCCCTGCCGACCGCATCGCCTACATCGTCGCCGACTCCGGGTCGCGCCTGGTGCTGTCGTTGTCGCACGTGCGCAACCGCGTCGACGGGCTCGAGGGCTTCGCGCCCGCCCTGCTCTACGTCGACCAGGCGGCCGGAGACATCGCGCGGCGCAGCGCCTCCCGGCTCACCGACGCCGAGCGCGGCGCGCCGGTCGAGGACCTCGCCTACCTGATCTACACGTCCGGCACGACCGGCAGGCCCAAGGGCGTCGCGATCGAGCACACCAGCATCTGCAACTTCGTGCGGGTCGCCGCCGAGGTCTACGGCGTCCGCATGCAGGACCGCGTCTACCAGGGCATGACGATCGCCTTCGACTTCTCGGTCGAGGAGATCTGGGTGCCGTGGGTGGCCGGGGCCACGCTGGTGCCGAAGCCGTCGGGCTCGAGCCTGCTCGGCCTCGACCTCCACGCGTTCCTGGCCGAGCGCCGGATCACCGCGCTGTGCTGCGTGCCGACGCTGCTGGCGACCATCGAGGACGACCTGCCCGAGCTCCGGTTCCTCCTGGTGTCCGGGGAGGCCTGCCCGCAGGACCTGATCGCCCGCTGGCACCGGCCGAACCGCCGGTTCCTGAACGTCTACGGCCCGACCGAGGCCACCGTCACCGCGACCTGGACCGAACTGCACCCGGACCGCCCGGTGACCATCGGCCAGCCGCTGCCCACCTACACCACGGTCATCCTCGACCCCGAGAACCCGTTCCACGCGCTGCCCTACGGCGAGATCGGGGAGATCGGCATCGCCGGGATCGGCCTGGCCACCGGCTACCTCAACCGAGACGACCTGACCGACAAGGCGTTCATCCCGGACTTCCTGGGCATCGCCGGCAACCCGTCCGGCCGGATCTACCGGACCGGTGACCTCGGCCGGGTCAACGCCGAGGGCGAGATCGAGTACCTCGGCCGGATCGACCTGCAGGTGAAGATCCGCGGCTACCGCATCGAGCTGACCGAGATCGAGTCGGTGCTGCTGCAGGTGCCCGGGGTCGCCGCGGCAGCGGTCGACACGTTCGAGCCGGTGGAGGGCCAGAAGGAGCTGGTCGGCTACTACAGCGTGCGCAGCGGGGCCGGTGAGCTGGACAAGAACATGATCACTGCGCACCTGCGCGAGCAGCTGCCGCCCTACATGGTCCCCGCCTACCTCGAGCAGCTGCAGGCGATCCCGATGACCCCGCAGGACAAGATCGACCGGCGGGCCCTGCCTGCGCCGAGTTCCCGGCGCGCGGGCGGGCCGGCAGGCGAGCACGTCGCCGCGGGCAGCAACACCGAGAAGCTCCTGGCGGACGCACTGGCGCGCACGCTCGGCCTGGACGCGGTCTCGGTGACGAGCAACTTCTTCGACGACCTCGGCGCCAACTCGCTGCTGCTGGCGACGTTCTCGGCACTGGTGCGCAAGGAGACCTCGCTGCCGGCGCCGTCCATGCGCGAGATCTACGGCAACCCCACGATCCGGGGGCTCGCGCAGTCGATGGGCGACGCGGGCGCGGAGCCCGCACCGGTCCGGACCGGAACCGTGGTGCGGACCAGCACCGCCGCCTACTGGATGTTCGGCACCCTGCAGCTGCTGTCGTTCGTCGGTGCGTCGCTGCTCGGCGTCTGGCTCCTGGTCACCGGCCTCACCTGGTCGTACTCGGCGCCCACGACCGTGGCGACGGTCGAGCGCTCGGCGGTCTTCGGAGCCGCCACGTTCCTGGCCTCGTGCGTGCTGCCGGTCGTGGCCAAGTGGCTGGTGATCGGCAGGTTCCGCCCGCGGGAGATCCGCCTCTGGAGCTTCTCGCACTTCCGCTTCTGGGTGGTCAAGACCCTGATCCGGACCAGCCCGCTCGCCGCCATGGGCGGCCCGGTCTACACCGTCTACCTGCGTGCGCTCGGTGCCCGGATCGGCCGCGGCACCACGATCCTCAGCGGCACCGTCCCCGTGGCCACCGACCTGATCAGCATCGGCGCCCACACGATCATCCGGCGCGACTCCTCCTTCAGCGGGTACCGCGCGGTGCCCGGCAAGATCCAGTTCGGCCGGGTGCACATCGGCGACGACGTGTTCATCGGTGAGAAGACCGCGCTGGACATCGAGTCGTCCGTCGGGGACGGCGCCCAGCTGGGCCACACCTCCTCGGTGCACTCCGGCCAGCACATCCCCGCCGGGCAGCGCTGGCACGGTGTCCCCGCGGAGCCGACCAGCGTCGACTACCGCGTCATCCCGGGACGCCGCGGTGGCGGTGTGCGCCGGTTCGTCTACGGCACCCTGCAGCTGCTGACCGCGCTGACGATCTTCCCGCTGATCAGCGCCGCGGTCGTCGCGGCGGCGAGCCTGCCGTCGGTCGCCCCGGTGGTGCAGGGCGTGCTCGGCGACGGGCACGGCATGCTGCTGAACCCGGCCTTCTACGGCTGGATCGCCGCCATCACCGCCGCACTGTTCCTGCTCGGCACCCTCGCCGGGCTGCTGACGATGATCATTCTGCCGCGGCTGCTGAGCGTGTTCGTCCGTCCGGGCGCGGTGCATCCGCTGTACGGCGTCCGCTGGATCGCCGCCCAGATGATCACGCGCCTGGGCAACTCCGAGTTCTACATGACGATGTTCGGCGACAGCTCCGTCGTGGTGCACTACCTGCGGGCCATCGGCTACCGGATGCCTCGGCTGGAGCAGACCGGCTCCAACTTCGGCACCGAGCTCAAGCAGGACGCGGCGCTGCTGACGACGATCGGCTCCGGGACCATGGTCTCGGACTCCCTGTCGGTCATGAATGCCGACTTCTCGGCCGACACCTTCCGGATGTCCCCCATCGCGATCGGTGCGCACTGCTTCGTCGGCAACAACATCGCCTACCCGGCCGACGCCCGGATCGGGCAGAACGTGCTGCTGGGCAGCAAGGTGATGGTCCCGATGGACGGCCCGGTGCGCAACGACGTCGGGCTGCTCGGCTCGCCGTGCTTCGAGATCCCGCGCACCGTCGCCCGCGACACCGAGTTCGACCACCTCAAGGAGCCGGGCGCGCTGCGCACGCTGCTGCGCCGCAAGAACCGGCACAACGCCACCTCCATGCTGCTGTTCCTGACCGTGCGCTGGTTCCAGACCTTCACCGCGTTGTTGAGCCTGTTCGCCGGTGCCGACCTCTACTACCTGCTCGGGATCTACGGCCTCACCGCCGGGATGGTGGCGGGCATCGTCCTCAACGTGCTGTTCGCCGTTCTCGTCGAGCGGCTCGTGATGGGGTTCCGGGGTCTGCGGCCGCGGTTCGTGTCGATCTACGACCCGTACTTCTGGCGTCACGAGCGGCTCTGGAAGCTGGGCTACACCAACGCCCTGTTCAACGGCACGCCGTTCAAGAACGTGGTCTGGCGGATGCTGGGCGTCCGGATCGGGCGCCGGGTGTTCGACGACGGCTGCTCGATCCCGGAGAAGACGCTGGTCACGATCGGCGACGACGCGGTGCTCAACGCGGGCAGCCTCGTGCAGTGCCACTCGCTGGAGGACGGCAGCTTCAAGTCCGACCACACGGTCATCGGAGCCGGCGCGACGATCGGGGTCGACACCTTCGTGCACTACGGCGTGACCATGGGCGAGGGCTCGCTGCTGGAGACCGACGCGTTCCTGATGAAGGGCGAGTCGATGGCGCCGTTCGCGATCTGGCGGGGAAACCCGGCGACCGAGGTGCGCGTCTGCGCCACACCGACGGCCGCGCCGACCGTCCCGCTCAGGATCGTGCAGTCACCGCCGGCGCGGCAGGCCCCGGTGCCGCAGGCTCCCGTCCGTCAGCCGGCCGGTCCGGCCGGCCCGCCACGGCTCCGTCCCGTGGCTCCGCAGGCCCGGCCCGCCGTCATGCCCCCCTCACCGCGACCCGTGCGCGCGGCCGCCGCGGTCCGTCCCGGGCACGTGCCGTTCATCGACTTCCTTGCAGGCGCGGGCATTGCGTCGACCGAGGGCGGGAACGCCCCCGCCCGCGGGCCGGTCGTGCGGCGCGACGACGTCCTCCGCAACCTCGCGGCCCGCGGCGAGCAGATCGCCGGACGGCTGGCCGGACTGGCCCACCACCCCGCTGTCCGACAGGTCCGGGGCGCGGGCCTGATGTGGGAGATCGAGCTCAACGCGCCCCGTGACGGCCGCACCGCGACCGAGCTGGCCGAGGAGGTCCGGTCCCGGGCGCTGCACGGCGGGTTGATCGTGGGGCTCGGTGGCCGGGACGGGCACGTGGTGCGGATGCTGCCGGCGCTCGACGTGCCGGCCGAGGTCGTCGACATGGCGATGTCGATCCTCCTGTTCGCCATCGAGGGCGCCCACGTCGGAGCCCTGAAGGCGGGATGACCCGCTGCCCGGCCCGGGGCGGGTTCTCCCTACCTCGGGTCGGGGGAGTGCTCCCGGCGGCGGGGGGAGCACACCATCGATCGCCGGAGTTCCCGCTGACAGGCTCGTGACCAGCACGAACTCCCACCTCGACCTCAGGACTCCGCCATGAACCTTCCCGTCACCGCTGCGAAGCCGGCCCACCCCTCGGTGGTCACGGCGCTCCCGGGTCCGCGTTCGGCCGCGCTGCTCGCCCGCCAGGAGAAGCGCGAGTCGAACGCCAGGACCTACCCCCGGCACTTCCCCTTCGCCGTGGCCGAGGCCTCGGGCAGCTACATCCGCGACCTCGACGGCAACGTCTTCATCGACTTCCTGACCGGTGCCGGTGTGCTGTCACTGGGCCACAACCACCCCGAGCTGGTCGCGGCCGCCACCGAGCAGATGGGGATCTTCACCCACGGGCTCGACATGCCCTCGCCGGCCAAGGACGCCTTCACCGAGGCGCAGCTCTCGATGCTGCCCGCCGGCATGCGGGACCGGATGAAGATCCAGTTCTGCGGCCCGACCGGAGCCAACGCCGTCGACGCCGCGCTCAAGCTGTGCAAGACCGCGACGGGGCGCGGGGGCATCGTGTCCTTCCAGGGCGGCTTCCACGGCAGCAGCCACGCGGCGATGGCGGTGACCGGCAACGTCGGCCAGAAGCGCCCGATCACCAACGGCATGCCGGGCGTCAGCTTCTTCCCGTTCTCGTCGTGCAGCCGCTGCCCGCTCGCGCTCGACCCCGAGACGTGCCAGACCAACTGCGTCAGCTTCCTGGAGCGCGCCCTGCGCGACCCGAACGGGGGCCTCGAGCTGCCGGCCGCCGTGATCATGGAGATGGTGCAGGGCGAGGGCGGCGTGATCCCGGCCCGCAAGGAGTTCGTGCAGCGCGTACGACGGCTCACCCGCGAGCTGAACATCCCGCTCGTCGTCGACGAGGTGCAGACCGGCTGTGGCCGCACCGGGACGTGGTTCGCGTTCGAGGCCTACGACATCGAGCCCGACGTGATCATCGCCTCCAAGGCGCTCTCGGGCATGGGTCTGCCGGTGGCGATCGTGCTCTACGCCGAGGAGCTCGACACCTGGGCGCCCGGTGCGCACACCGGCACCTTCCGGGGCAACCAGCTCGCCTTCGCCGCGGGCACCAGGACGATCGAGATCATCCGGCGCGACGACGTGCTGGGCAACGTCAGGGCCCGCGAGGACCAGATCCGCGGCAGGCTGACCGAGGAGCTGGCCGGTCATCCCGCAGTGCTCGAGATCCGCGGCAAGGGCCTCATGTGGGGGATCGAGCTCACGGCCCCCGGGGACGGCCGCACCGTCGCCGAGCTGGCCGAGGACGTGCAGGCCCGGGCCCTGCGCAGCGGGCTGATCCTCGAGCTCGGCGGACGCGACGACTGCGTCGTGCGGATGTTGCCGCCGCTCAACGTCACCGCCGAGGTCGTCGATATGGCGCTGACGATCCTGCTGCGCTCCGTCGAGGACGCCTACTCCGACGTCGCCCTGGCGGCCTGAGCCCTCGACCCCCGCGACGCGTCCCCTGGACGCCGTCGCCCCGGGCACCCGAGGATGGCGGCGATGCGTCCACCCCTGACGGTCCGCGGCCCGGCTGCCGCCGCTCTCGCCGCCACGGCGCTGGTGCTGCTGCCCGGTACCGCGGCCGCCGACGTGACCGTGGCCGCGTCGCACGCGGCGTCGGGGGCACGCGACGTGACGATCACCTTCCGGGTGACCGACGACGACCCGGCCGTCCCCGTCACCCGGCTCGAGGTGTTCCTGCCGACGGCACGCCCGCTGCTCGGCGTCGTGCCGACCGCACCCACCGGCTGGATCGGCCGGGTCGGCACGGCACCACCGGCGGCGCCCCTCACGGTGGACGGCGAGCCGGTCGCCGAGATCGCCACGACGGTGACCTGGGAGGGCGGCGCCGTGCCGGCCGACGGGTACGCGGTGTTCCCGATCGACGTGGACCGGCTGCCCGACGGCGCGGGGCCGCTGCGCTTCCACGTGATCCAGACCTCTGCCGACGGCACGACCGTCGAGTGGTCCGACCTCCTGCCGTACGGGGCGCTCGCGCCGCAGCACCCGGCGCTCGTCGTGCCGTACGTCGACGCCCCGCCCGCGCTGCCGGAGGTGCCGGGCCACCACCACGGTGCCGGGACCGAGGTGCTCACCGTCACCGGCCGAGCCGGGTCGGGGTGGTGGACGGTCGGGCTCGCCGGCGTCGCCGGTGCGCTCGTCGCCGTGGGCTCGGTCGCGCTGGGCCGACGGCAGCGGCGGCGGTTCGCCGCCCTCGTCGACCGGGACCGCCGCTCCTGACCGGTCAGCCGGCCAGGTCGACCACCGTCAACGTGCCGCTGTTCAGGTTGCTGACGTAGCCCTTGGTCCCGTCCGGCAGCACGGCGATGCTGGTGGCCGCCTCGCCGGTGGGGATGGTGGCGGTGACCTTCCAGCCGTCGACGGCGATGACGGTCATGGTGTCGCTGTCGACGTTCGTCACGTACATGTGCTTGCCGTCCGGCGCCCAGGTGACGTCCTGCGGGTGCGTGCCCACGGGGACCGTCGCGGTCACCTTCTCGGCGTTCGTGTCGATCACCGTGACCGAGTTGCTGTCGTAGTTGACGTTCGCGACGAGCGGCTGGGTCGGGTGCACCGCGATGCTGTGCGGGCTCTGCTGCACCGGGATCTCGGCGATCACGCCGCGGGTGGCGGTGTCGATCACGCTGACGAGGTTGGACTCGTGGTTCGCCGTGTAGGCCTTCGTGCCGTCCTTGGAGAAGTCGACCCAGTGCGGGTTCGGCTTGACCCGGATGTCGGTGACCAGGCTGTTCGTCTTGGTGTCGATGACCGACACGGTGCCGGAGTCGTGGTTCGGGACGTAGATCTCCGACCCGTCCGGCTTGACGGCCAGCGCGTAGGGCCGGGTACCGACCTTGATCGTGGTGACCACGGTGTTGGTCTGGGTGTCGAGCACGGCCACGCGGTTGATCGAGCGGTCCGGGTCGTTGAAGATGCTGACGTAGAGGTGCGAGCCGTCGGGCGCGAACGCCAGGTACTGCGGAGGGCCGTCCGGCATCGGGATCGTCGCGACGACCTTGTCGACCGCGGTGTCGACGACGGTGACGACCCGGGCGGCGCGGTTGGCGATGTAGGCGAACGTGCCGTTCGGCGCGATGGCGACGAAGCCCGGGGTGTTGCCGACCGGGATCTCCCCGGCGATCGCCGGGATCGGCCTGCTCGGCTCGATCTCGAGCTTCGCCTCGGCGGGCCGCTGAGCGGGCGGCGGCAGCACGACCGCGGGCGGGGTGTTCGGCGTCGCCGCGGGGTCGCCGGTCGGGCGGAGAAGGAGGAAGGTGACCGCTCCGACGAGCAGCACCAGCACGGCGATCGCCGCGCCGACGATCGGCCCGCGACGACGGGGTGAACGGTTCGTCGGAGGTGTCGGTGGCGGCGGTCCGCCGAACCGGTGCCCTCCGCCCGAAGCCGGAGTGACGGTCGCGGGCGGGGTCCATCCGACGTGCCCGTTCCCGGGTCCCGATCCGTTCACCGGTGGCGGCGGGTTGTCGCGGTACGGATCCGCGGGATGCGGGGCGGACGCCGGTGTCTCCGGCCGGGCGGCAGCCTCGACGGACCCGAACGGCGACGTCGTGCGTCCGCCCTCGGGTGCACCGGCCCCGATCCACCCGGTACCGAACGCCGCAGCGGGGGCCATGGCGCCGACGGGCGCCGGTTCGGTGGCCGCGGGGGGCGCGGTCGGCGCCGCGGCCGGGGCGGTCGACGGGACCTGGGCGGGCGGGCTCGGGGCGTAGCCGACCGCGGATGCCGCCGAGGGCGCGTTCGTGTTCGCCGCACTGAACTCGGCGGCGAGTGTGGCCGCGCCGAGCGCGACGGCGTACTTGGGGTGTGCGTCGACGAGGGTGGGCCGGTTGAGTGCCGCGGTGATCATCTGGGCGACGAGGGGGATGCGGGAGGAGCCCCCGACCAGCAGGACCGCGTTGAGGTCGGTGGGCTCGACCCGTGCGGAGCGCAGGGTCCGGGTGAGCGCGCCGATCGTCGACTCGATCTGTGCCCGGATCATGTCTTCGAACTCGCTGCGGGTGAGGCGCACGTCGAAGTGCCGGTTGGGCAGGAACACCGGGATGGCCGCCTCGGTGTCGACCGAGAGCGCCTCCTTGGCGGCGATGCAGTCCTGGCGCAGCCGGGCGAGGGCGATGCCGGTCTGCGGGTTGCTCAGGTCGAGCTCGCTGAGCGCGCCGCCGGAGCTGAAGTTGATGTGGGCGAGGATGGCGTCGTCGAAGTCGACGCCGCCGAGGCGCTCGATGCCCTCGGGGCTGCCCAGGATGTCGATGCCGACCGCGCGCTTGCGCAGCACGGTGGCGTCGAAGGTGCCGCCGCCGAGGTCGTAGACGGCCACCGTGTCGCCGTCGCCGAGGTGGCGGGCCGCCGCGTAGTGGGCTGCGGCGGCCTCCGGCTCGGTGATCATCCGGGCCTGCGGGACGCCCGCGATCTGCGGGACCTCCTCGAACAGCTCGCGCCGGTAGGGGCCCCAGTTGGCGGGGTGGGTGAGGACGACGTCGCGCGGCGGTGCGCCCTCGGTCTCGGTGACCTTCGCGACGGTCTCGGCGAGGAGTTCGGCGAGCAGTGCGGTGACGGCGTGCGGCGCGCCCCCCAGCATCACCGGTGTGGGGTCGCCCAGGCGGCGCTTGAACTCCCGGGCCACCCGGTCCGGGTTGCTCACCGCCCGGCGGTTGGCCGCCTCGCCCGTGACGAGGGACTCGTCGTCGCGGGCGTAGACCACCGCCGGCGTGACCACCGTCCGGTCGCCGAGGGTGACCATCTCGACTCTCGACCCGCGGGCGACTGCGGCCGCGACGAAGGTCGTGCCGAGGTCCACCCCCAGGCTGTACGCACCCACGCCGTCCGACACGGTCGTCGCCTCCCTCAGAGCCCCTGATGATACTGAGAACCAGGGGTAGGTTCGAGATACCGAGGCTTTCTGTTATCAACCTATTGACACGCGCCGATTCATTTCGATACGGGTTGCCGCACTATCAGGGTGGGGATAACCCTACCTCCACCGGGGGGCGACCCTCTGTGTCCTGTGGTGTCAGGCCGCCAGACTCGCGGTATGGCCCTCGACCCCGCGCCGCTCGTCCTCGGCGACGACGTGGCGCGCCTGCGGCGGACAGCCCGGCGGCACTGGGCGGCCCGCCGGGACCTGGAACGCCGCCTGCACGACGGCGCGGCGTTGCGGGTCTCCGCACTGACACTGCGCCTGGGCCTGCTCCGGCACCTGCATCCCGAGGGGGAGCACGAGTTCCGGGTCGCCGTCGAGGGCCTGCAGGACGAGCTGCACCTGGTGTTGCAAGAGCTGCGTGACATCGCAGGGCGGCTCTACCCCCCGCTGCTCGACGAGGCCGGGCTGGGTCCGGCGCTCCGCGAGGCCGCGGGGCAGTGCACGGCCCCGGTGCGCATCGACGCTCCCGACGATCGCTTCGGGCCCGACGTCGAGGGGGCCGTGTACTTCGCGGTGCTCGGGTGCCTGCCCGACGGGGAGGCCGGGCCGGTCGAGGTCGTCATCCGGCACGAGGCCGACGACCTCGTCGTGCTCGTCTCGGGCGTCGACCCCTGCCAAGCTGTCACCGTCCACGACGGCGTCCGCCTTCTCGGAGGCACCGTCACGATGGGCGGTCCGGCGGAGGACGTCTCGACGGATGCCATCTCGATCACTGTGAGGATCCCATGCGCGTAGCGCTCGCCGAGGACGGTGCCCTGTTCCGAGAGGGCATGCTGATGCTGCTGAAGGCTGCGGGACACGAGATCGTCGCGTGCGCCTCGGGCGGCGACGAGCTCGTCGCGATGCTGCGCACCCGCCCCGCGGACGTCGCGATCCTCGACATCCGGATGCCGCCCGAGCCCGACGGCGGTCTGGTGACCGCCGAGCGGTTGCGGGCGGCCCATCCCGACATGGGGCTGCTGTTCCTGTCGCACTACGCGGAGTCGCACTACCTCATGCGCATCCTCGAGATCGGCACCGACGCGATCGGCTACCGGCTCAAGGAGAAGGTGGGCAGCGTCGAGGTGCTGTCCGACACGCTGACGCGGATCGCCGAGGGCGAGATCGTGATCGAGCCGATGCTCGCCAAGCGCCTCGTCGAGCGGCCCCGCGCGGAGCGCAAGGACCTCGTCTCGGCGCTGTCGGAGCGCGAGACCGACGTGCTGCGCCTGATGGCCGAGGGCCGGTCGAACGGCGGGATCGCCGGGCAGCTGTTCGTCACCCCGAAGGCCGTCGAGAAGCACATCGCGAACATCTTCGGCAAGCTCGGTCTGCACCCCGACGTCTCGGAGGACCACCGCCGGGTTCTGGCGGTGCTGACCTACCTCCGCTCCCAGCGCGACGGCGAGTGACGGCGCTTCCGTGAACCGTGCCCTCACCGCGAGGCTGCTGCGGCTGCTCCTGGTCGCGGGGTGGACCGGCACGGTGTTCGTGTTCCTGGTGCTGCTCCTCGACCGCGTGGCGGGGGAGGGGCAGCGCCTGCTGCTGCCGTTCCTCGCGGCAGGGACGGCGGCCGTCGGGCTCGTCGCGGCCCGCGAACCCCTCGACCGGCTCGTCCGCGGGCTGACCCACCACCGGCTCACCACGCCGTACTCGGTGCTGGCCCAGACGACGGCGCGGGTCGGCGCCGGATCGCTGGAGGAGGCGTTGCCGGGCCTCGCGCAGGTTCTCGCCGAGGGCACCGACGCGCAGCGCGCCGTGGTGTGGCTGGTGGTAGACGACCGGCTGGTCGCGACGGCGACCTTCCCGGCCGACGGCCGGCCGCCGGATGTCGCGGACAACCTCGCCGTACTGCTCGCCCGGCCCGACACCGACCACGTGGTTCCGGTGCTCGACGGGACGGAGCTGCGGGCGGCGCTGGCGATCGGGAAGCCGGACGCGCCGATCACCCCGGCCGACCAGCGCCTCATGCAGGACGTGGCGGACGGCGCCGGGCTCCTCCTGCGCAGCGTGCAGCGCCGGGTCGAGCTGCAGGAGCGCGTGCGTCAGGCCGACGAGCTGGCGGTGCAGCTGCGCGAGTCGCGGCGGCGGCTGACCCGCGCGCGCGAGGTCGAGCGGCGACGGCTGATCGGCGAGCTCTCCCACGCGACGACGGACCGGCTCGACGCCCTGCACGGGGCGCTCGACGAGGCCGTCGACGGCCTGCGCGCGGACTCCGACGCCGCGGCCACCGGCGGACCGCCGGAGACCGTGGATGCGCTGAGCCGGGCGCGGGTGGCGCTGGACGAGCTGCTCGACCGCTTCCGGGTCATCGCCCGCGGCGTCTATCCCGCCGTGCTGCGCGACCAGGGGCCCGCCGCCGCCCTGGACGAGGTGATCGCCGACCTGCCCCGGTCGGTCCGGCTGACCGGTGAGGTCGCGGAGCGCCTGGGGTGGGAGGTGGAGTCGGGCATCTACTACCTCGCGGCCGCGGCCGTGACGCACCTCGGCGACCGCCCGGCCCGCACCGAGTTGCACGTGCACCTCGAGCACCACGACGAGCGGCTGTCGGTGCGCGTGGACGACCCGGAGCTCGGGCCGGGCTCCGCGGTTGCGCTGCGCGGCGAGCTGGCGGGCGACATCGAACGGCTCGCGGCGCTGGGCGGCGATGTCGACGTCGCCGAGTACGCGGCGGGGGTCACGATCGTGGCGTGGCTCCCGGATCGGCTGGAGCCGCTCGTCGGGTCCGGGACCGGCCCGTGACGGGGACCGTGTCGTCGGTGGTGCGGACCGTGCCCGGAACCCGCGCCGCCGCCCGTGACGGGCTCGCCGCCCGTGTCGCCGTCGTCGTCCTGCTCGTCCTCTGCAGCGCGGTCTCGCTCGGCTGGCTCGCCGTGGGTGCCGTGACGGCCGCCGCGCAGTACTCGCCCGCGGTGGCGCGGTCGGTCGGCGCGGCGGCGGCCGCGGGCAGCTCGTGGGCCCGGGCCGTGGCCGCCGCCGCCCCGGCGAGCGAGCCGCTGAGCCAGGCGGTGCTCGACTACGGGTTCAGCGCGGTGAACCTGGTGCTCGCCGGCGTGCTGCTCGGCGCCGGGCTGCGCGGCCGGGCGATGCGGACCTGGCCGATCCGACTGCTCGCCGTCGCCCTCGTCGGTTCGGCCGGGGCGTTCAACCTGCAGGCCCACGCCGCTGCGCGGGCGATCGAGACGGCGACCGGGCTGGCCCTGAGCGGCGTGCACCAGGTGGTGCTGCACGGGGTCGCCTGCGCCGCCTACATCGTCGCTCTGCTCGTGTTCCCCACCCCGTCGTGGGACGGGCTGCCCGGCGCCCGGCACGCACGCGGGGGGCTGGCCGTCGTCGGCGTCGTCACGTTCCTGCTCGTCGGACTGGGCACGGCGGTGCTCCCGCACACCACGAGCTGCGTGCTGTTCTTCGGGTTCCTCGTGCCCGCGGTGGGACTGGTCGTCCTGCCGCGGCGGGTGCGGCGCGGCCCGGGAGCCGAGGCGCGGACGCAGGCCCGTCTGCTGTTCAGCACGCTTGTCGGCGGGTTCGCGGTCGCGGTGGTACTCGGCGTCGTCACCCTGCTGCTGGGTCTGCTCGGCGAGGCGCCCGGCCTCACCCTGGTCGACCCGACCGCCCACGCCCAGATGGACCACGGCGCCGCGTCGACCGCCCCGATCGCCCTGCTGTTCTGGTTCTCGCGGCTCGCGTCGGCCGCCATCGCGGTCGTCGTGCTGGTCGCCACCCGCCACGACCGCCTGTGGACCGCGGAGCGCTGGTTCAGCCGCGGCCTCGTGGTGCTGCTCGTGATGGCGGTCGGGGGCGGTGCGTTCGTGGTGCTGCGTACGGTCACCGTCGGGGTCCTCGGCGTCGGCGGGGCGACGGCCCTGGCGACCGTGCTGGTCGCACTGGTGTTCGGGCCGCTGTACGTCCGCGGCGAGAGGGTCGTCGACCGGTTGCTGTACGGGACGCGGCCTGCGCCCTACCGCGTGCTCGCCGACGTCACCGCGTTCACCCGGTCGACGTTGCCGTCGACGGCGGCGGCCGCCCCCGACCTGACCCGGGTGGCGGAGGCCGTCGCCCATGGTCTCGGTGCGAACGTCTGCCTGCTCACCGTGCGGCGGCCGGGGCTGCGCGACCGCACCTACGAGTGGACCGACCCCACCGCGGGCTTCGGGACGTGGGACCTCGTCGAGGTGCCGGTGAGGCACGGCGCCGAGCAGGTCGGCGTGCTCGCGGTCGACCGCCAGGCCGCGGCCGGCCTGTACGCCCACCGCTCCCATCTGCTCACCGATGTCGCCGACGGCCTCGGGGTGGTGCTGGAGGCCAGCCGATCGGGGATCGAGCTGGAGCGGCAGCTCCGCGCCGCCCTCGCGCACGCCGAGGAGATCGCCGCATCACGCCGGCGGACCGTCGCCGAGATGGACGCCGAGCGGCGGCGGATCGAGCGCGACCTGCACGACGGGGCGCAGCACCACCTGGTGTCGTTGCGGCTGACGCTCGGCCTGGTCGAGCACCAGGTGGCGGGCGGCGAGCTGGACCAGGCCCGCGAGTGGTTGGCCAAACTCGTCGGGCAGCTGGCCGACGTCGAGGCGGTGCTCGCCGCGACCGCCGACGGGGTGTCCTCGCTCGTCCTGGCGGAGAAGGGTCTCGTGGAGACGCTGCGGTCCGAGCTCGGTGCCACGCACCCGCCGGTCGGGTTCGACGACGGTGGGATCACATCCGGCCGACGCTTCCCGGCCGACGTGGAGGCTGCGGTGTGGTTCTGCTGCGCCGAGGCGGTCGGGAACGCGCGCAAGCACGCCCAGGGCGCGCCGATCAGCGTGGGGCTGGCCGAGCGCCGTGGTGCGCTCACCTTCACCGTCCGCGACGAGGGTCCCGGGTTCGTGGTCGACGCCACCGACCCCGGTGGTGGGCGGGGCATGCGCAACATGACGACGCGCCTGTCGGGGGTCGGTGGGCACGTCGTGGTCCGGTCGGTGCCGGGGGAGGGCACCGCCGTGACGGGCACCGTGCCGCTTCCCGCGGAGAGCGCGGCCGCTGCTGCGCCGCCGCCGGCGGCACCTCCGCGGGAACCCGCACCGCCTATGGACTCGGCACCCACCGGAGCCCGTGCGTCCCACCCGGATCCCCCGACGGACCCGATCCTCGTCGTCGAACCGATGTCCGAGCCGGTGCGGGCCGTCGACGAGCCGACGAGCCTGGGCGGGCAGGTGCGCGAGCTGCTCCGATGGGCCCGGGCCGCCTACCGCGACAGCCCGGCCGAGGGCCGTCTCGACGACCTGACCCACCGGCTGGGCGAACCTCTGCGGATCGCCGTGCTCGCCACCGTCGACGACGCCCGCCACATGCTCGTCGAGGCCCTGATCGGCACACCGGACGTCCCCCGCCCGGTCGACGGCGTGGCGGGGCCGGTCCGATACGCCTTCGGCGACCGGGGCGTCGAGAGTGGGCCGGACGCGGTGGTCGTCACCCTCCCCGCGCCGTCCCTGCGGGCGATGACGCTGATCGACACTCCCGATCCGGCTCTGCTCGACGGACCAGCCGACGCACCGGTGGCCGACGCCCTCGTCCTGCTCCTGCACTACGGACGGCCCGCGGACCTGACGCTGCTCGACCAGCTACATGCAGCCGGACACCGCGGGGCGATCGCGGTGCTGGCGGTGGCGGACCAGACGGGGGCGGCGGCGGAACAGGCGGTGCGGGAGTTCGGCGACGACCCCGCCGTCCGGCGGGTCTGCCACGCCGTCGTCCCGGTGGCACCGGCCACGGCCGTGGCCGCGGCGCGCCTCGGCGACGACGAGCACGAGTGGCTCGAGCAGTGGGTGGCGCGTGCACCGGAGCCGTCCGGAACGGAGCGGTCCGCGGGTGACGGGGCGGTGCCGTCGTCGACGGTGACGGAGGTGCCCGTGGCCGCGGCCGACGACGGGTCGGAGATCGCGACCGCGCTGCTCGACCGCCTCGGCCCGCTCGGCGCCCGCCGGGCGCTGAAGCTGGTGCGCGGCGGCGAGGGGGACACCCGCGCGGCGCTCGCGGGTGCGCTCGTCCGGCACAGCGGACTGGGAGAGCTGCAGGAGCTGATCGGCTCGCGGTTCCTGAGCCGGGCGGACGCGCTGCGCAGCCGGACGGTGCTGGCCGGGCTCGACGCGCTGATCCGGACGACGCCACCCGAGAGCGACGCCCACCGGTTGTCCTACCAGCTGGAGCGGGTTCGGGCCGGTGCCCACGAGCTGCGCGAGATCGAGCTCCTCGACCTGCTGCGCTGCGGCGGCCTGAACCTGCCCGACGAGCAGCGGTCCGCGGCCGAGCGGCTGCTCGGCGCCGACGGGGACGGTGTCCGCGACCGACTCGCCCTCGCCGCCGACGCGACGGCCGAGCAGGTGCGGGAGGCGGCGGCCCTGCAGGTGGCCCGGTGGCGGCAGATCGCGGACCACCCCGTCGCCTCGACGCGCGTCCGCGATGCGGCCCACGACCTCGTGCGGACGTGTGAGCGCCTGTCGGCCGGGACCGAGGTCGCCGCTCCGCGGTGAAGGGGCAAGAGTGTCGAGCAGGAACGAACGAGGGGGAAGACGATGACGATGACGATGACGATGACGATGACGATGACGACGTCGCAACTGCGCCGAGGCCTGGGTGTCCGGCTGCCGATCCTGGCCGCGGCCGCACTACTGGCCGGGGGCTGTGCGTCCGGGCAGCCGGCTGCATCCGCACCACCGCCGTCCGCCGCCGCACCGAGCGCCAGCGCTGCGTCGACCGCGACCGCCGACGACACCGATGCCGACGGCGTCCTCGCCCCGCCGGACCGCGCGAGCAATGCGTTCACCTACAACCCCGCGCTGGCTCCCGACGGGGCACGGGTCGACGTGGAGGTCGACGACCGCGGCGGTACGACCGAGGTCCGGCTCGACGTCGAGGGGCTGCTGCCGAATCGCGGGTACGCCGCGCACGCGCACGCCAACGCGTGCGGGCCGACCGGCGACGTGGCCGGCCCGCACTTCCAGAACCAGGTCGACCCCGCCGCGGCGCCCGGCAAGCCCTCCACCGACCCCGCCTTCGCCAACCCGCAGAACGAGATCTGGCTCGACCTGCGCACGGACGGCGACGGCGACGGCGAGTCGCGGGCGGAGGTGCCGTTCGCGTTCACCGACCGGGCCCCCGCGTCGATCGTGATCCACGAGGCCGAGACGACGGGCACGGCACCTGGACAGGCCGGCAGCGCCGGTGCTCGCCTGGCGTGCGTCACGGTGCCGTTCCGTTAGCCCGCGGGTCGACGGACGGGAAGGCTGCGAGCGGTCAGAGGAGGACGACCTGGTCGCCCTGCACCGCGACCTTCTCCGTCCGGAGCCCGGTGCGGGCCGGTCCCCGCACCACGGAGCCGTCCGTGATGGCGTAGCGGCTGCCGTGGCAGGGGCAGTTGATGGTGCCGTTCTTGACGGCGTTCAGTTCGCAGCTGTCGTGCGTGCAGACGATGCCGAAGCCCCGGAATTCGCCGGGGGAGGGCTGCGTGACGACGACGCGCAGGTCCGGGTAGACGCGGCCGCCGCCGACGGGGATGTCGTCGGCGGGGGCGACGGGCCGGGGCTCGCGCGTCGGTGTGGGCGGCGGGGCGGCCCGGGACGAGGCGACAGACGCGGTGGGGTCCGTGGACGGCGTGGCAGCCGGGCCGCAGGCCGCCGCCGCACCGAGTCCCGCCACGGCCACGATCACCGTCCGCCGGGGGAGCAGCGGTGTGTCAGGGGAGCTCATCGCGCGACCGTCCCACTCCCCGGTCGAGCACGACAAGCCGCCTCCCGCCTCAGGCGTCCTCGGGCTCGGGTGCGCGGGTCACGAGCAGCGCCATCCCTCCGTGCGGCCGGAGCTCGACGTGGAAGCTCGACAGGTCGTCCACCGTCGCCACGTCGCTGTCGTCGAACATGTTCGTCACGGCGCTGCCCGGGACGAGGTGCTCCGAGCGGACCGTGCCGGCGATGGCCTCGTTCGCGAAGTTGAGCACCGTCAGCCCGAGCTGCTCGGGGGCGGCGAGCTGGTGGACCATCACGAGCATGCCCCGGTGCGAGACGTCCGGGATGTCGATCTGGCGGCTCACCGCCACGCGGTAGCGCGCGCGGACGGCGAGGATCGCCTGGAGCTGGCGCGCGAAGCTCGTCTCGTCGTCGAGCTGCTCGGGCAGCGACCCGTAGAGGCTGGTGCCGCGCGGCATGCCCGCCGAGGAGCGGGTCGCCCGCGGGTTGGCGCCCATGAGGTCGTGCGCGGGGCGGTTGATCCAGCGGGTGTCGCCGCTGGACAGCAGCTCGGACACCTCGGAGGGCGGCAGCGTGAGCATGCCGCAGAGGTCCCAGCCGGACAGCGCGAAGACGCCCGGCTGCAGCGCGTTGTACATCGCCAGCAGCAGGTGCGCGGAGCGGATGCGGGCGGTGTCGTCGTCGTCGATCGTGCTCAGGTCGGTGATGCCGAGCGAGGCAGCGATTACGGTCGCGGTGGTGCAGGCGATGCCGTTCGTGGTGAACACGAGGTTGTAGGGGGCGGCGTCGCCGGTGAGGTGGCGGCACATGTCGCGGCGCACGGTGTCGCCCAGGTCGTCGCCCCTGATCTGCTCGCCGTGGTACGGGAACAGGTCGTCGCAGTGGCCCTGCGACCAGTGCAGCAGCTCGTAGGTCAGCTCGTCGTGGTTCTGCATTGCGTGCACGAGCGAGGCGGGGTCGACGCCGATGTCCAGACACGTGCGCAGGCACAGCCGGAGGAACTCGGTGTCGCCGGTGGCCAGTGCGTGCTGATAGCCGGGCCGGGTGACGAAGTCGTACGACAGGTCCGCGCCGGCCTCGCCGGTCGCGCGGATGTCGTCGATCGTCAGGTTCAGCTCCTGGAAGGTGAAGCCACCGACCTTCCGCACCATGCTGGCGATGAGGTGGTTCGCCGCCTCGGACAGCGGGTGCCCCTCCGACCACGCCGGCATCCCGTCCGTGCTCCGCTCGGCCCCGAGGAAGCCGTTGGCGTCCAGGCGCAGCGCGCTGGAGCCCAGGTCGGCCAGCGAGTGCAGGACGTCGCCGATCACCAGCCGCATCCCGGCGAACGACGGGTCGAGCCAGTTGATCGACGGCTGGCCCTCCTTGAAGTAGTGCAGGTACACCCAGCGCCGCTCGACGCCGTCCGTGCCCACGACCGGCGCCGTCGCGCTCCAGTTCGTCTCCTTGACGCCCTCGGCGTAGAAGATCACCCGCTGCAGCCGCCCGATGATGTAGCCGGCCTTCTGCAGCGACTCCTCGCTCGCGGCGTCCAGGTTCACCGAGTCCTGCCCGGACGGGACGTCCGGCAGGAGGTTCCAGTCCTCCGGCTCGATCTCGACCATGTGGTAGATGCCGGGGTAGTCGGCGTACTTCATCTCGGCGAGACGGAAGTCGGCGCCCTTGCCGGTGTGGCCGGGCACGACGTCGTCGATGATCGCGCCGCCGTACCAGGTGGCCATGCCGCACATGGCGCGGAACTCGGCCTCGTTGCCGAAGGCCGGGTCGATCTCGGTGCTGATGCGGTCGAAGTGCCCGTCGACGCTGGGGGTCGGCCGCCACCCGACGAGCCCGCCGGCGCGCTTGACCGGCCCCGTGTGCAGGGCGTTGATGCCGATGGTCGCGAACGCCTTCCACAGCTCCTCGTCGCCCAGCGAGGCGAGGAACGACTCGCCGGGGCGGGTGATCAGCGAGATCGGGTAGGCGGTGAACCAGACCGACGCCGACTCGACCGCGTGCCGCGGGTCCGGGTTGGCGAACGGGTTCTGCCACATGCTGCCCTGGCCGGAGAACTGCCGGCTGATGGTGTTCGCGTCGGCGAGCATCGACTGGCTCAGCAGCCACGACACGTACGCCGGGTTCGTGCCGTTCGGCTGCCCGTCCGTCTTGACGGTGTGGCGCTCGAACGACTGCTTCACCCGGGTGCGGTACCGCAGGCTCTTCGGCCGTGCCGGGTGGAAGTACTCCGCATACGTGACTTCGCTGGGCTCGTGGGCGTGCTCGTCAGACATCGACTCTCCGTCACGGATCGGCCCTCGGCGAGGTGCCACGCGACGACGCCGCGCCGATGCGGCGCCGCACTGTGGTTGATCGAAGAATTATCGGTGGGCCGGGCGCGCGCAACAAGCCGACCCCCTGGTTCCGGGGAGTGGCGTAGCGAACAGGGGCTACCCGTGCAGGGGTCGCAGACCGAGGTGCTCGCGCAGCGTCGTGCCGGTGTACTCGGTGCGGAAGCTGCCCCGCTCCTGCAGCAGCGGGACGACGGTGTCGGCGAAGTCGTCGAGGCCGCCCGGCGTGATGTGGGGGACGAGGACGAACCCGTCGCACGCGTCGGTCTGCACGAACTCGTCCATGATGGCCGCGACGGTGGCCGGGGTGCCGATGAAGTTCTGGCGGCTGGTGGTCTCGATGACGACCTGGCGCAGCGACAGCTTCTTGGCCTCCGCCAGCGCGCGCCACTCGTTCGCGATGGCGACGGGGTCGCGATACATCCGCACGCTGGCCCGGCCCTTGGCGATGGTGTTCTCGCCGGTCACCGGGTCTTCGGTGGGCAGTGGGCCGTCGGGGTCGCGGTCGGAGAGGTCGCGGTTCCACAGCTGCTCGGCGAACTTGATCGCGGTCTGGCCGCTGACCTGCTGGCTCCGGATCAGGTGGGCCTTCTCGTGGGCGTCGGCCTCGGTGTCGCCGAGCACGAACGTCGTCGCCGGCATGATCTTCAGCTCGTCGTGGCTGCGGCCGTACTGGGCGAGCCGGCCCTTGACGTCGGCGTAGAAGGCGCGGCCGGCCTCCAGGGTGCCGTGCCGGGTGAAGATCGCGTCCGCGTCGGCGGCGGCGAACTCGCGGCCCTCCTCGGAGTCGCCGGCCTGCAGGATCACCGGCCGGCCCTGCGGGCTGCGCGGTACGGAGAACCGCCCCTCGATGTCGAACTGCTCGGAGTGGACGCCGAACCGGCCCGCGTCGGGGTTGGCGAGGAACGTCCCCAACTCCTTGTCCGCGACGACCTCGTCGCCCCGCCACGAGTCGAACAGCTCGCGGGTGGCGGCGAGGAACTCCCGCGCGCGGTCGTAGCGCTTGTCCTGCGGGAGGAAGCCGCCGCGGCGGAAGTTCTCTCCAGTGAACGCGTCCCACGACGTCACGACGTTCCAGCCGGCGCGGCCCGCCGACAGGTGGTCCAGCGACGCGAACTGGCGGGCGACCTCGTAGGGCTCGTTGAAGGTCGAGTTGATCGTGCCCGTGAGGCCCAGGCGGTCGGTGACGGCCGCGAGTGCGGCGAGGATCGTGAAGGTGTCGGGGCGGCCGACCACGTCCAGGTCGTAGATGAGCCCGTTCTGCTCGCGCAGACGCAGCCCTTCGGCGAGGAACAGGAAGTCGAACTTCGCCCGCTCGGCGGTCCGCGCGAAGTGGGCGAACGAGGAGAACTCGATGTGGCTGCCGGCCGCCGGATCGCTCCAGACGGTGGTGTTGTTGACGCCGGGGAAGTGGGCGGCCAGGTGGATCTGCTTGCGCGGCACGGAATCTCCTCGTCAGGCGGCGTAGCGGTTCGCGGGACGGGACAGACCGAGCAGCCCCCGCAGGGTGTCGGCCTCGTAGCCGGTACGGAAGGCGCCGCGTCGTTGCAGCTCGGGCACCAGCCCGCGGGTGATCTGTTCCAGGTCGTGCGGGAGCACCCCGGGCCGCAGCCGCAGCCCGCTCAGGCCGGCCGCGCGCCATTCGAGGGCCAGGTCGGCGAGCTCGGCCGGCGTCCCGACGAACACGCGGGCGTCGCTGCGGTACTCGTGCCCGAGCAGCGCGTCGAGCCGTTCCTTGCGCTCGGCCGCCGCGGCGGCGGAGGCGTCGAGGAACACGACGACGTCGCCGAACACGTGGACGGTCTCGCCGCCCCGGCCTGCGGCCTCCTGCTCGGCGCGGATCGTGCCGAGGATGTCCCCGGCGTCGGCCGCGTCGCGCGGGGTGACGAAGCCGAGGTCGGCCGAGCGCCCGACGAGGCGGAACGCGACGTCGCGGTGGGCGAGCGCGGCGACGACCGGCTGCCCCTGCGGCGGCCGCGGGGTGATCGAGGGGCCGCGGACGGAGAACTGCGCGCCGTGGAAGTCGATGTAGTGCAGCTTCTCCCGGTCGACGAACCGCCCGGTGGCGGCGTCGCGGATCTCCGCGTCGTCCTCCCAGCTGTCCCACAGGCGGCGCAGCACCTCGACGTAGTCGGCGGCCTCGTCGAACAGCTCGGCCAGCGCGGCGGGGGCCTCGCCGTCGCCCGGGTCGTCGAGCAGGCCGGCGGCGACGGTGCGCCGCCCGAAGAGCGCCGCCTCGTCGGGGCGGTGGGAGACCCGCACGCGCACCCCGGCGCGGCCGGTGCTCACGTAGTCCAGGGTGGCGATCGCCTTGGACGCGTGGAACGGCTCGGTGTGGGTGACGACCTGGGTCGGCACGATCCCGACGTGCCGGGTGAGCGGAGCGACGCGGGCCGCCACGAGCACGGCGTCGAGCCGGCCGGTGACCTGGCGAGGATCGTCCGACTGCAGCGCGAGCGTGTCTTCGATGGTCACCAGGTCCAGCAGGCAGCGCTCGGCCTCGGCGACGAGGTCGGTCCAGTAGCCGGCGGCGAACAGGTCGCGGGGCCGGGCCTCCGGCTCGCGCCACGACGTCGGATGCCAGCCGGTGCCGTCGAGGGCCACGGCGAGGTGGAAGTCAGCGGTCGCCATGACCGGCCCAACCCGCCGGGCCCCCGGCTGATTCCGTCGCTGCTCAGATCACCTCGTTGAGCTTGCCCGTCGCGACGTCGAAGACGAACCGAGGATGCCGTAGAGGTTGAGCCGGGCGTCCATGCACGCGGCGTCGCGACGGCTGGGCCAGAACTCCTCCAGCACCGTCGGGATCACGGAGCCATCCGACGCGCATCCGTGTCCGGCGGCAACCGCCCGCATGGGAAGCCCGGCGGCGTCTTCGCAGAGCGCTCGTCGTCGTCGCAGAAGCCATCGCCACTGTGACGATGCCGCAGGTTCTGCGAACAGGCCGCAGGGCCGCTCAGATCGCCGTCTGTGTGCGCTGCAGCAGTAGTTCGGCGATCACGAGGTTGGGCACCCACCGCGCACCCGGGCCGACAGCTGGACCGGCGACAGCAGCAACGCGAGTCCGCCACCGCCGGCGTGCAGAAGCAGGGCGGTCTGCGTCCACGCCGGTCGGACGACGAAGTGGCCGGCGATCTCCTCGCCGGTTGCGGCGAGGTCGGGCAGGGAGTTCAGGAAGTAGCGCAACGGCGCGAACACCGCGATCGCCAGCGCAGACAGGGCCAGTCAGGCGAATCCGATCTCCGGACCGGCGACGGCCGGCCGGACAGAGTGTTCGTCATGGCTTCCTCCTCGCGGACGACGCCATGCTCCGCCGCGACGACGGGCGTCACCACGGGGTCAACCCTGGTCGCCACCCGGAGTCGAAGTCCGGGACAGGTGCGACGGGCGGATCAGGCCGCGGAGGTCCGCGCCGGGAAAGTGGTGGGCCGCCGGCGCGATACGGATATTCGCGCGTCGGCCGACCCCGTGGGTCGGCCCTCGACGGCCAGCAGCACCACCGCACACAGCGCCACCCACGCCGCGCCGAGCAGCCAGCCGGTGACGACGTCGGTCGCCCAGTGCACGCCGAGGTAGATGCGGCCCACGCCGGCCGCGGCGATCGTGACCGTCGCGAGCGCGACGATCGCGGCGCGGCGCCACCGGCTCACCGTGCGCACCACGAGCACGAGCGCGAGGACGCCGACGACCACCGTCGCGTCGATCGCGTGCCCCGACGGCAATGAGAACCCGGGCTCGGGGATGAGCTGCTCGGCGGCGGGCGGGCGGGGGCGGCCGTAGCCGAGCTTGAGCGCGTTGGTCAGCAAGGTGCCGACGAGTGGTGTGGTCACCACGAGCGCACCGTCCAGCCGTTGTCCGCGCACCACCAGGAGCAGGGCGACAGCTGCGGTCAGCACGCAGAGTGCGACGGTGCCGCCGCCGACGCGCAGTGCCGAGGAGATCGCCGTGCCGGCCGCGTCGCGGTGCTCGACGGCGAAGGTCCACACGGCGGCGTCGAGAGCGGTGGCGCCGTTCCCGGCGTCGTCGACGTGGTCGGCCAGCGCCGCCCCGGATCCGAACAGCAGCACAGTGGCTCCGCCTGCGACGAGCACGTCGGTGCGCACGAGAAGCCGGGGGACGGGCAGCCTCCGCGCGACGACGGTCGCCACGACGAGCACGAGCCACAGCGTCGCGACGACCGCGGCGAAAATCTCCAGCCGGTCGGCGAACATCAGCGGCTCCCGGCGGGGATCGGTCGCGTCGTCATCGGGCTGCTCCTGCTCGTCCGCTGCGGTACACCGCGACCCTGCCCACTGGACGCTGTGGGGACGCTGAGCGGAGGCCCGTCAGGCCTTGCGCGCCCGGTAGGCGGCCACCGCCACCCGGTTCCCGCAGGCCGCGCTGCAGTAGCGACGGGAGCGGTTGCGCGAGAGGTCGAGTACGAGGCCGTCGCACGTGTCGTCGCCGCACACCGCGAGCCGGCTCAGCTCGTCGGCACGGATCACGTCGACCATCGCCATCGCGGTCTCCACCGCGATCCGGTCCGCCAGCGGCGCAGCCGGATCAGTCGCGTGCAGGTGGTAGTCCCAGCCGTCGTGGCGGACCAGCTGGGGGACGGCGCGGCGCTCGGCGAGGATCCGGTTGGTCTGTGCCGCCGCATCGTCGCGGTCCGCGGTGAGCAGGGCGCGCAAGGGAGCCCGCATCGCGCGGACGGCCGCCAGCTCGGCGTCGTCGTGGGTGCGGCCGCCGGAGTAGCCGTGGGCGACGAAGAAGGCGTCGAGCTGGGCCGCTGTGGTCATCGTGTCCGGCGGTTCGGCCGAGTTGACCAGCGCGACCGCGGCCAGCAGTGACGCTTCGGTGTCATGAGCGAAAACCACTTTGACAGCTTACCGGTCGCTGTCTAGTGTCACGAGCCATGGCCATGATGACTCATGACAGGGCGCGCGTCGCCGGCTCCGGCTCCGGATGGGTCTTCGCGGCCGTGTCGGCGGCGTCGTTCGGGCTGTCGGGTGTGCTGGGTCGAGGTCTGATGGACGCGGGCTGGTCGGCGGCCGCAGCCGTCGCGGTCCGGGTCCTCCTCGGCGCGGTGGTGCTGGCGCCGGTCGCGGTCGCGCAGCTGCGCGGCCGCTGGTACCTGGTCCGCCGCAACCTGCCGCTGATGGCGGTGTACGGCGCGATCCCGGTCGCCGGCTGCCAGCTCGCCTACTTCACCGCGGTCGAGCACGTGCCGGTCGGTGTCGCGCTCCTGATCGAGTACACGGCGCCGGTGGCCGTGGTCGGCTGGCTGTGGCTGCGCCAGGGGCAGCGGCCCACCCGGCTGACGGTCGCGGGCACGGTGCTCGGAGCGGCGGGCCTCCTGCTGGTCATCGACCTGACCGGCGGCACGACGAGCATGGTCGGCGTCCTCTGGGCGCTCGTCGCGATGGTGGGGGCCGCGTTCTACTTCGTCCTGTCGTCGCAGGAAGTCGAGGGTCTGCCCGGAACCGTGCTCGCCACGGGTGGGCTCTTCGTCGGGGGCCTGTTGCTGCTGCTCGCCGGTGTCTCGGGGCTGGTCCCGCTGGCCGCGACGGCGGCGCCCGTCGCCTTCAACGGCTTCACCGTCGCCTGGTGGATTCCGATCCTCCTGCTCGGCGTGGTGACCGGGGCCGTGGCCTACGGCTGCGGGATCGCCGGCTCGCGTCGCCTGGGCGCCCGCCTCGCTTCCTTCGTCGCGCTGTCGGAGGTGCTCGCCGCGCTGATCTTCGCGGGGCTGCTGCTGGGCCAGGTCCCGGCCCCGGTCCAGCTGCTCGGCGGGCTGCTGATCCTGGCGGGTGTGGTGACGGTGCGGCGAGGCGAGCCGGTCGCGTGAGATGACCACCAGCGCGGTTCTGCTCGACGTGGGCAGCGCTCCTGTTCATCTCACTCCCAGCGCGCGGTCGATGGTTGCGGCGATCTCGTCGGGCTCTCCGTCCACCTCGTACTTCGTGAACCGGTACATCCGCCAGCCGTCGTCGACCAGCCACGTGTAGCGACCGGCATCGCGGAGCACACGCTCGGGACGGGAGTGGTCGCCGCCCTCGTACTCGATGCCGATGCGGTGCTCGGGGTAGGCCAGGTCGAGCCAGACGGCCCGCCGGCGCCTGTTGTCCAGGACGGGGTACTGCGCCTGAGGGCGTGGAAGGCCGCGGAGTACGAGGATCAACCTCAGCCGGGTCTCCATCGGGGATCCGGAACGGGCGTCGGCGAGGTCGACCGCTGCGGGCAGTGCCCGGCGCCCCCGTGCGCGGGGATACCGCTCCGCGAGACACAGCACGCGGTCCGGTGGGAAGCGGCCGACGCGGGCGAGTGCGTCGAGAGCGACGACGGCTTCGACCTGATCGTCGGGAGCAAGGCGGCGCACCAGGTCATACGCGGTGCGCGGGGCTGTCGTGACGTCCACTCCGCGGCATCGGCGGACCTCGTCGGGAGCCAGGACGTCGCGGTGCACGAGCAGGCCCGGGTGAGCGCGCTGCCCGCCGTCCGGAACGGTCACCTCGGTGGGCACATCGGCCGGTGCGCACGAGGCGTCGAGCAGTTCGGCCGCGGAGTATCCGGAAACGACGCCTCGGCCGGCGACGTACATGCCGGCAGCGCGCGACCGCACCGACAGGTCCGGTGGCTCGTCGCCCCGGCGGACGTAGGTGTCGGGGAACAGGCGCAGGTACCGCGGCCCGCGGAGCACCGCCGGCGTCACCAGACCCGCGGCGATCGCCGCGGTGCCGCGGAACGCGTTCGGCCAGCCGGGAACCGAGGGCAGTGGTGCCGTGGACACGATCCGGAGGATGCCGCGGGCCCGTGCTCTCCCGAGGCGTTTCCGGAGATCCTGTCCGTGAGGTGAACAGGAGCGCTGCGCCTTCATGATCGGACAGCGCTGACGTTCATCTCGGTCGGTGGACCAGGTCGACGTGGTATCAACGGCTCCCCACCGCTCTCCTGTTCGATGTATGCCTGCCCCGCACCCCGGGGCGCCGACGAGGGGAGGCGCGCATGCCGCGCAGTTGCGGGTCCGTCCAGAACTACTTCCGCCAGGTCGACTTCTACCCGGACCTCCGACGCAACCAGGCCGTGCTGGAGGGCATGACGATCGCCTCGGCACGTCAGGGCCGGCAGGGCCGCCAGGGGCCCGCGGAGATCCCCGTCGTCGTGCACGTCCTCTACCGCGCGGAGACCGACAACCTCTCCGACGAGCAGGTCGCCTCCCAGATCGAGGTGCTGAACGAAGACTTTGCGGGCACCAACGACGACATCAAGAACGTCCCCCCGATCTTCGTCGACCGCGTCGGCAACCCCGGCCTGCGTTTCGCGCTCGCCACCACGGACCCCTCCGGCGCACCGGCCACCGGGATCACGCGGCGGAAGATCACCACGCCGTCGTTCGGGGTCGACGACCGGATGAAGGCCGAGTCGACGGGTGGCACCGACCCGTGGGACACCGCGCGCTACCTCAACATCTGGGTGTGCCGCCTCAGCGGCGGCGTGCTCGGCTACGCCCAGTTTCCGGGCGGGCCGCCGGAGACCGACGGCGTGGTGATCCTCAGTTCGGCGTTCGGCCGTGGCGGCACCGCCGCCGCGCCGTTCGACCTCGGCCGCACCACGACCCACGAGGTGGGGCACTACCTCAACCTGTCGCACATCTGGGGTGAGGCGCGGGTGCCGACGTGCACGGACACCGACTCGGTCGACGACACGCCCAACCAGTGGGGCCCGAACTTCGGCAAGCCCACGTTCCCGTCGGCGTCGTGCGACAACACGCCGGACGGCGACCTGTTCATGAACTACATGGACTACGTCGACGACGACACCATGGTCATGTTCACCGACGGGCAGGTGGCCCGCATGCACGCGGCCCTGGAGTTCTCCCGGCCCGACCTCGGGCTCGCGCCCGCCGACCCCGACGACGTCCCGGCGCCGCGGGCCCGGCGCAAGCGCACCGCTGCGCGCCCCCAGTAGGTGCGGTGAAAGAGCTCACGGACCGGACCTGGCTGCGCTCGCACGAGGAGGAGACGGGCGACGTCCGGGTGTACCGGCCCGAGGACCACCCGCTCCCGCCGGCGCGGGGGCGGGAAGGACTGACCTTCCACAGCGACGGACGCTTCGACTACCGCGCGCCCGGCCGCGCCGGCACCGAGACCGGGACGTGGCACGAGGCCGGCGACGACGTGCAGGCCGACATCGCCGGACAGGTGATCCACTTCGGCGTCGTCGAGGTGGACGACGACGTGCTGCGGCTCCGGTGGCCGCACCCGTGACCCCCGACGACGAACCCGGAGGCGACAGCGTGCTCCCGACCACCCCGTCCGACCCGCCGGTACCTTCCCGCCACGGCGGCTGCCGTGCGGGCCACCGGCCGTCCGTCGCGACCACGCTCGTGTCGCCGGCGCTCCGGGCCGAACGCGCCGCACCGGACCCCGCTGTTCTCAGGCTGCTCGACGGCCTGTCCCGCGACGCGTTCGTCGCCGACCTCGAGACGCTGGCCGCGCACCACACCCGCCGCAGCGACAGCTCCGGGTTCGACGAGGCGGCGACCTGGGCCGAGACGGTGCTGGCGGACGCGGGCTACTCGGTCACCACGCAGCCGGTGCCTCGCGGCGGCGGGCGGTGCCGCAACGTGATCGCCGACCGGCCGGGCGCCGCAGCCGAGCCCCACGAGGTCGTGCTCGTCACGGCGCACCTCGACTCGATCAACCTCGCCGGCCCTGCGGAGCCCGCCCCCGGCGCCGACGACAACGGCTCGGGCAGCGCCGGCCTCCTCGAGCTGGCCCGGGCGCTCGCCGACCACCCGGCCGCACTGGACCTGCGGCTGATCCTCTTCGGCGGCGAGGAGGAGGGCCTGTTCGGGAGCGAGACCTACGTCGCGGAGCTGCCGGCCGCCGACCGCGCCCGGATCCGCGCGGTGCTCAACATGGACATGATCGGCGGGCGCAACACCGCCGAGGCGGGCGTGCTGCTGGAGGGCGCGGAGGTCTCGCAGGACGTGATCGACGCTCTGGCCCGCGCGGCGGCGACGTACACCGATCTCATGGTGACGACGAGCCTGCACCCGTTCAACAGCGACCACGTCCCGTTCATCGACGCGGGCATCCCGGCGGTGCTGACCATCGAGGCCGACGACAGCGCGAACACCCGCCCGCACACGGCCGCCGACACGGTTGCGGGGGTCGACCCGGACCTCGCGATCGCGATCCTGCGGATGAACGTCGCCTACCTCGTGGAGGCACTGGGCTCGGCGTGACCGGCGTTCGCCGACGGCGGACAACGGCAGGAACACCGCCCGCGCTGATCGGGTTGCGCGGGTCATGACGACGATCGGCTTCATCGGAAGCGGCCACATCGGCAGCACCCTCGCCCGCCTCGCGATCGACGCGGGGTACGACGTCGTGCTCAGCAACTCACGCGGTCCGGACACCCTGGCCGACCTCGTCGGCCGGCTCGGCCCGAAGGCCCGGGCGGCGACGGCGGAGGACGCGGCGGCCGCGGCGGACATCGCCGTGGTCACGGTGCCGCTGAAGGCCTACAAGGCGGTCCCGGTGGAACCGCTCGCGGGCAAGGTCGTGATCGACACCAACAACTACTACCCCCAGCGCGACGGCGATTTCTCGGAGCTGGAGGCCGAGACCACCACGGTGAGCGAGCTGCTGCAGCGGCACCTGCCCACGTCGCACGTGGTCAAGGCGTTCAACTACATCTACTACGAGGAGCTCGCCACGCAGGGGCAGCCGGCGGGCACGCCCGGTCGGCGGGCCTTCGCCATCGCCGGCGACGACGTCGACGCGAAGAAGGCGGTCGGCGCGCTGATCGACGAGTTCGGCTACGACGTCGTGGACGCGGGCCCGCTCGCCGAGGGCTGGCGCTTCCAACGCGACACCCCGGCGTACGGGCCGCGCTTCGACGCCGACGAGCTGCGGGCGAAGCTGGCCGAGGCCAGGCGCTACGCCGACATGTGAGCCGAGAGGTGACCGGTGGGGCGCCGTCGCATGACGGGCGCCCCGTCCGTCTCACAGGGGCTGCTCGTCGATCTCGTCGACCCGGTCCGGGTAGAACGCGAGGTGGTCCTTGATGAGGGACACGGCCTCGTACGGTGCCTCGTAGGTCCAGACGGAGTTGGCGCCGCGGTCGCCGACTCCCGGAATGCTGTAGTACGCGGCGTCGCCCTTGTACGGGCAGTAGGTGGTGTGGTCGGTCCGCTCGAGCGCGGCGAGGTCGACGTCGTCGCGGGGGATGTACAACACGGCAGGATAGCTCGCCTCGCGCAGCGCGAGCGCGTCTCTTGTGTCGGCGACGACCGCGTCGCCTGCGGTGACGACCACCCGCGCGGGGTGCGGGGCGATCGTGATCGGGTGGTCGGGTCCGGGCAGTTTCACCGGCTTGGTCATGACGAGCCTTCCGACGACGGTGGTCCGATGTCCGGGCCAACCTGGCGGTGCCACCCCGCATTCCTGGTGGTGGTCAGCTCGGGCGGCCGCCCACCGCCGCGGCGACGAGCTGGAGGAGCGTGCTCGGGTCCGCGGTGTAGCCGAAGGCGCCACGGCTCTTCGCGTCGGCGACGTCGGACGCGCTCGCCGACGCGGCGTAGACGACGTAGGGGACCTCGTTGCCCGTCTTCCGGATCGCCGCGAGCAGGTCCAGCCCCGCGCGCCGCCCCTCCGGCCGGCTCATGTCGGAGATCACGACGTCGAACGTCCGGGTGCCGAGCAGGCTCAGCGCCTGGTCCGACGACGTGCAGACGGTGATGCCGAGGCCGAGTGCGGCCAGTGCCTCCCGCTCGTGCCGGTTGTTGTCCGGCTTGTCGTCCACCCAGAGCGCGACCCGACCGAGCAGCCCGCTCGCCGGCAGGGCGGTGGTGGCGGCCCGGGTGCTGCGGATCGCGCGCTCGATGTCGTCGGGCTGCGTCGGGCCCGGGCCGGACTTGTCGACGGTCGCGGCGACGACCGCGGCCTCCGCCCGGGCGGTGAGCGTCACCTCGGCCCCGCCGGCCTTCACCGTCGCGTTCTGGAGGTTCTCGACGAACTGCACCAGTGGTCGACGGAAGATGAGCACCACCGCGAGGACCGTCGCCGGCCAGACGAGCGTCCCGAGCAGGCCGGACACGGCGGTGAGGCCGGCGGTCCACCCGCCGTCCTGCGCCGCAGCCGCGACGCTCACCGATCCGCTCCGACCCGTGCCAGCGCCGAGTCCAGCCCCGCGTCCGTCGCCAGCTTCACGGCGAGCTCGCGGGAGTGGGGGAGGAGTGCAGCGATGTCCACGCCCACCACTCCTCCGTCCACGACCACCGGGTCGCCGTCCACCCACACCTGCGCCACGTCGCGTACCGAGGCGCAGTAGACCAGCTTCTGGTACGGGTCGTGGATGTTCGCGAGCGACGGGCTGTGCTCGGGGAACAGCACGAGGTCCGCGGCCTTGCCCGGTTCCAGGCTGCCGATCTCGTCCGCCATGCCCAGCGCCCGCGCCCCGCCGATCGTCGCCATGTGCAGCACGTCGTGGGCGGTCAGCGCGCGGGCCTGCAGGTGGTGCACCCGCTGCAGCAGCGCGGCCGTCTTCATCGTCTCCAGCATGTTCTGGCTGTCGTTGCTCGCCGCCCCGTCCACGCCGAGCCCGACCGTCACGCCCTCGCGCAGCAGCCGCGGCACCGGACACACCCCGGACGCGAGGATCATGTTCGACACCGGGTTGTGCGCGACGGCGACGTCGTGGGCCTGCAGCAGCGCGACGTCGTCGTCGTCGAGCCAGACGCAGTGCGCCGCGAGCACCTGTGCGTCGAGGAGCCCGACCCTGGCGGCGAGGCCGATCGACGTCGTCCCGTGCGTGATCCGCGACTGCGTGACCTCCTCGCGCACCTCGTTGAGGTGCACGTGGAAGCGCCCGTGTGCGGCGACCAGCGCCGCCGTCGCGCGGATGAGCTCGTCCGACGACGTCGGCACCGTCGCCAGACCGACCCTGAACCGGCTGCGCCGCGACCGCGCGGCGGCCGCGGCCAGGGCCTCGTGCTCGGCGACCACCTGCTCCAGCGGCCGCGGGTTCGGGTCGTCCGCCGCGCCGTACGACACGTCGCCGCGCAGCCCCAGCCGCTCCAGGCCCTCGACCACGCCGGGCGTCACCGGTTCGGGGCCGGGAGCGATGCACATCATGTCGGCGACGGTCGTGACCCCCGACAACGCCATCTCCGCGCCCCGCAGCAGCGTGCCGATCAGCGCCATCTCCCGCGTCACGCACGGCTCGAGCGGGCCCGTGACGTGTTGGAACCACTCCCACAGCGTGTGGGTCTCGCCCATGCCCGACACCAGCGCCTCGCTGAAGTGGCCGTGGCAGCTGACGAGGCCGGGCGTGAGGATCCCGGTGCCGTCGCCGACGACCGGGGCCGCCGGATGTGCGGCCCGCAGCGCGGCGAACGGCCCGACCGCCGCGATCCGCGTGCCGGCGACGGCCACCGCGCCGTCGCGCACCTCGCCGTCCGGCCCGCACGTGAGCACGTGGCGGGCACGGACGAGCCGGACGTCGGTCACCTCGGGATCCACGGCGGGATTCACGAGACGGGGAGCCCGATCGACGGGTCGACGAACTCGTTCGTGACCAGCTGCTCGGGCGTCAGCCCGTCTTTGATCGGCTTGTTCTGGCTCGCGAACACCGGGCCGAGGATCTCGATCATGCGATTGATCCGGGCGGTCTCGAAGTTGCCCAGCGTCGCGTCCGGACCGTTGCCGACGATCTTGCGTTGGCGCATGGCGTCCACCGCGAAGTCGGCCAGCCCGGGGGAGTAGGTCCAGACGGAGCCGGCGTCGGCCTGCACCGCCGACACGATCACGCCGTTGGTGCGCGCGGGGTCGGTCATGTACGCCACCTGGGCTCGCTGCACGATCGGCACGAGCTTCGCCAGGCACGGAGCCAGGGCGTCCTTGTCGGCCGCCCGGACCGACAGCGCCTGCCCGTACATCGGGTAGCCGGTGTCCGCAATCAGTTGCAGGTCGACGTCGTAGCTGCGTCCCTCACCCAGTTCGTTCTTGTAGATGTAGGGCTCGGACGTGGCGAAGCCCGCCTCGCCAACATCCCCGCCGGAGGTGACCCACCGCGACGGGCTGCCGTCGTAGCTGCCGTCGACCTGCTCGGTGCGCAGCAGGCCGGCGGCGAGCAGGTACTGCATGTAGGTGTCGGTCTGGTAGTAGAGCACCGGGACGTCGGTCCGGCCGAGGTCGGCGATCGTGCGGACGTCCGGGTGCTTCGCCTTGTCCCACATGATCATCTGCGGGCTGGTCTCCAGCGGAGCGGCGACGGCGACGGTCGGCAGGTCGCGGGAGTTCTGGATCGCCTCATCCGTCGACACCAGGCCCAGCGTGATCGCCTTGTCCGCGTAGAGCTGGGCACTGACCTGCTGGAACCCGATCGCCGGACCGCCGTAGCGGATCTCGAGCCCCACCCCCGTGGGCGCGCCGTCGTCGACGAGCGGCGCCGTCACCTTCTTGGTGTCGGTGTCGAAGGCGGGGTTGTCGCCCAGCATCTGGAAGTACGCCCCGTACTCGGCCTCGGGGAACCAGTCGGTCTGCACCACGACCGGGTTCGGGCACACCCCGGCCAGCGGACCCGCGCCGGCGGTCGGCGCGGCGGCGGTGGACGTCCCACCGCTGCCGCAGGCGGTCGCGGCGAGCACGGCCAGACCGGCGGTGAGCGCACGCCACCTCGGGACGTTCGACATGTGCAGGGGCCTTCCTGTGAGCTGTGGCGGGTCGGCAGGGTGGGTCAGCGGGGTCGGCCGTGAACAGTGGTGCTGCCGTGCCAACCGCCGGTGGTGACCCGGATCAGCAGACCCAGCAGCGAGAACGCCGCGACGCCGAGCAGGCAGGCGAGCAGGGCTGCTCCGAGCAGTTGCTCGGTCTGCAGGCGGGCGCGGTAGAGGTCGATGAGCACGCCGATGCCGGGGGTGCCCTGCTTGAAGAACAGGTCGCCCACCACCGCGCCGACGACCGCGAGCGTGGCCGCGACCTGCAGGCCTGTCAGCAGCGCCGGCAGGGCGCTGGGGAACTGGAGCTTGACCAGCCGGGTCGCCCGGCCCGCCCGGTGCAGCGACAGCAGGTCGTGCTGGCCGCGGTCGGTCGACTGCAACCCGAACAGCGTGCTGCTGATCACCGGGAACAACGCGATGAGCACGGTGACGATCACCCGGCTCGTCAGCCCGAAGTCGAACCAGAAGCCGATCACCGGGACCAGGGCGAGGATCGGGACGCACTGCAACAGGACCGCGTAGGGGTAGAGCGAGCGCTCGACCCAGCGTGCCTGGCTCATCGCGGTGCCGATGGCCACCCCGAGCACCGTCGCGATCAGGAAACCGACCAACGCGACCGTCGCCGACAGCGCCAGCCCGCGCAGGAGCGGCGCCCGGTTGACCGGGTCGAGGAAGGCGACCTCGACGACCGCGTGCGGCGGCGGCAGGAGGAACTGCCGGTCGTCGTCGAGCAGCACGTCGCTCACCAGGTACCAGAGCCCGAGGAAGACGAGCAGGGCGACCGCGGGTGGCAGCCAACGGGTCCGGAGCACGCCGAAGCTCACGCCGGCACCACCCACTCGTCCCGACCGCCGTCGGCGTCGCGCAGCAGGTCCGAGACCCGGCCGGCCAGGCGCCCGAACTCTGGCGTGAAGCGCAGCCGCGGCTTGCGCGGGTAGGGGAAGGGCACCGACACCTCGCCGACGACGTGCCCGGGGCGCGGTGACATGACGACGACCCGGCTGGACAGGAAGACGGCCTCGGAGACGGAATGCGTCACGAACAGGGCCGTGAACGCACCGCCGGTGAACAGCGCGACCAGCTCGTCGTTCATCCGCTCCCGGGTCAGCTCGTCGAGCGCGCCGAACGGTTCGTCGAGCAGGAACAGCTCCGGCTCGAGCACCAGTGACCGCGCGAGCGACGCGCGCATCCGCATGCCTCCCGAGAGCGCCGCGGGCCGCGCCTGCTCGAAGCCGGTGAGACCGACGAGGTCGAGCACGCGCTCGACCCGGCGCCGCCGCTCCCCGCGCGGGATCCCCTCCAGCTCCGCGAGCAGCTCCACGTTGCGGGTGACCGTCCGCCACGGCAGCAGGGTGGGGTCCTGGAAGACGTAGCCGAGCCGGCACGACGCGACGTCCACCGTTCCCGCCGTCGTCGGCTCGAGTCCGGACACCAGCCGCAGCATGGTGCTCTTGCCGCATCCCGACGGGCCGACGACGCTCACGAACTCCCCGCGCCGCACCCGCAGATCCAGGTCGCGTACGGCGGCGGTACCGTCGGAAAAGGTCCGTTCCACGCCCGAAAGCTCGAGCATCACGTCGGGGGGCGCGGGCACGATCGCAACCCTAAACTGCCGCGTCCTCGCTCACGGCCGTCCGAAAGTCGCTCGATAGTGGAGTGATTCCTCGCGGGCTTGCGGCCGAATGCGGGTACCGGCTACGACGAGCGGGTGATTCGCGCGCGGGCTCCCTTGGCCTGTACGCCGTGGGAAGCAGCGGGGGTACAACGGTGGGCAGCTCTGCATCGGCCGGACGTGCGACAACCGTCTTCGTGGCGGTGGCCATGGTCACCCTGGGATGCGGTTCGGCCGAACCGGCGGCACCGGGTCCGCCGCCCGTGTCGGTCGTCAGGGCTCCGGACCCCGATCCGGGTGCGATTCCCGCCGCCCCGCAGGGCAAGGTGCTGTTGACGATCACCGGGCGGATCGGCGCGACCAACGACGACGGCGTACTGCGTCTCGACCGTGCGGAGCTGGACCGCCTCGGCCTGCTCGCCATGAGCGTGAACGACCCCTGGGCGAAGCAACGGGTCGACCTGCAGGGCGTGTGGTTGCGCGACCTCGTCGGCCTGGCCCGGCCGGACACCGGGGCCGCGACCCTGCACGTGACCGCGCTCGACGACTACCAGGTCGATCTCGACCTCGCCGACGTCCGCGACCAGTCGATCCTCCTGGCCACCCGCACCGGCGAGGGCGCCGATCTGCCGGTCGAGTCCGGCGGCCCCACCCGCGTCGTGTTCGCCGACGACCTCGCCCAGCGCTACAGCCCCGACCTGTGGATCTGGAACATCGAGAAGATCGAGGTGCGATGACGGGCGGTGCGAGCCGTTGGGAGCGTTGGGCGCGCCCGCGCGTGCTCGTCGCCGCGGTCCTCGTCGTGCTCGTCATGACCGTGGGCCTGATCGGCCTGTACTCGGTGCTGCTCGACCGCATGAGCAGCCAGGTCGAAGACGCGCAGTCGCGGTCGGCGAACCTGTCCAACGCGGACCGCGAGGTCCTGGTGCTGCTGCAGGCGGTCACCCAGCTCGGCCCCGACTCGGACCCCGACGAGATCGATCTCCACCGTGGTGTCGCGGGGCGGCAGATCGTGGTGTCGATCGCCTCGTTCGAGCCGGGCGATCCCCAGGTCCGCGAGTTGCAGGACGTGCGGAGCGAGCTGGCGGCGTTCCCCTGGGACCGGCTCGTCGAGAGCCGCGGGCGCGACGTGGCCCTGCGCCGTGAGGCGATCGACCTCGTCGCGCGGTCCGAGGAGCGGGTCAACCTCTTGCGCAGCGAACAGGAGAAGCAGTTCTACGCCGTGACGGCGGAGTCGCTGACGGCCAACCAGCACGGTCAGCTCACGCTCACGGCCCTCGTGACGCTGGTGCTCGGGCTCGGCATCGCGGGGATCACCGTCGTCCTGCGCCGCAGCCGCAGCGACGTCGAGCAGGCCTTCGCCGCGCTCAAGGGCGAGGTCGACGAGCGCCGGGTGGCCGAGGAGGCGCTGCGGGCGAGCGAGGGACGGTTCCGCTCGTTGGTGCAGCGGGCGTCGGACCTCACGATCGTCACCGACGACCACGGTGTCGTCACCTACGTCAGCCCGGCCGTCGAGGCGCTCGTCGGGTACCGGCCCGAGGACTTCCTCGAGCTGCCCCTGCTCGTGCACGTCGAGCCCGAGGAGCGTGCCGATGTCGCCACGGCGATCACATTGCTCACCGACCGGCCGGGGCTCGTGCGCACGATCGAGCTGCGGCTGTGCACCGCCGACGGGCGGACCCGGTCCGTCGAGGCCGTGTGCCAGAACCTGATCGACGACCCGGACGTCCGCGGCCTGGTGTGGAACGGGCGCGACGTCACCGAGCGCAAGGCGCTGGAGAGCGAGCTCAACCACCGCGCCCACCACGACCCGCTGACCGGCCTGCCCAACCGGGCGCTGCTGCTGCAGCGGCTCGCGGAGACGCTGGTGTCGCCGAGGTCCGCACGGCGACGGCTGTCGGTGGTCGTCCTCGACCTCGACGGGTTCAAGAACGTCAACGACACCCTCGGCCACGGTGCAGGCGACGAGCTGCTGCAGGAAGCCGCGCGGCGCCTGCTCGGCTGCGTCCGGGAAGGCGACATCGCGGCACGGCTGGGCGGCGACGAGTTCGCCGTCATGATCTGCTCGGTGGAGCCGGACGACGCGCTGCAGATCGCCGGCCGCGTCGTCGACGTCCTCCACGAGCCGTTCACCGTCGCCGGCCACCACCTCACCGTCGGGGCCAGCGTCGGCATCGCGCACGGCAACGGCCCCGGATCGGCGGAGGCGTTGCTGCTCGACGCCGACATCGCGATGTACGTCGCGAAGCGGACGGGCAAGGGCCGCCTCGAGGTCTTCGAGCCGGAGATGCGGGTGAAGGCCTCACACCGGACGCGGCTGCAGCAGGAGCTGGCGCGCGCCGTCGAGCGCGGGGAGATCGAGGTCGCCTACCAGCCAGTGATCGACCTGTGCACGCGCCGCCCGTCGATGGTCGAGGCGCTGGCGCGGTGGCGCCGCCCCGGCCAGCCGGCCGTGCCCGCCGACGTGTTCATCGCGCTGGCGGAGGAGTCGGGTGCGATCAACAAGATCGGCCTCGAGGTGCTGCGCCGCGCGTGCCACGCGGCGGAACGCTGGCGGGAGCAGCCGGGCAACCACGACCTGGGCATCGCCGTGAACGTGTCCGTGCACCAGGTCCTCGCCGGACATCTCGCCGACCACGTCGTCGAGGTCCTGCGCGAGACCGGCCTCCCACCGGCGCGGCTGACCCTGGAGATCACCGAGAGCGCCGCGCTCGGCGACTCCGCCCGGGTCGCGGCCGAGTTCGCCCGGCTGCAGGCGATGGGCGTGTGCATCGCCGTCGACGACTTCGGCGCGGGCTACTCGTCGCTCGGCCTGCTGATGAGCCTGGACGTCGACGCGCTGAAGATCGACCGCAGCCTGCTCGACTTCGACACCACCCGCCGCGGATCGCTGGTGATGGCGATCGCCGAGTTGGGCCACACGCTGGGGTTGAAGGTGGTCGCCGAGGGGGTCGAGACGGCCCAGCACCTGCAGCGGGCGCGCGAAGCCAGCTGCGACGCGGTGCAGGGCTTCTTCCTCTCGCGGCCGCTGGAGGAGGGGGCGGTGGAGGACTTCCTGACCGGGTGGACGACGGCGCGCATGGCCGACCCGGTGGGGCACGTCTGAGGGGAGTGAGTTACCTCCGGACGATCAGCCGGATTGATCGTGCGGCGGCAAATCGGTCGACATCCGCCCGATACCGCCCGGACGATCAGCTCGCCCGGTGAGACGAACGCGTGCTCGCCGCCTGGCTCGCGGCGTGGGCCGTACGATCCCGCCGTGACCCGCCCCGACGCGCCGTCGCGTTTCCCGCGCTGGGTCTACGGCGTCGGCGACGAGCCGGATCCGCGGTTCTCGCTGGCGAACGAGCGGACGTTCCTCGCCTGGGTGCGCACGTCGCTCGCGTTCTCGGCGGCCGGTGTCGCGCTGGAGGCGCTCGCGCTGCCGGTGCACCCGGGGTTCCGGTTCGCTGCGTCCCTGGTGCTGGTCGTCGTCGGCGTCGCGGCGGCAGTGCAGTCGTGGTGGCGGTGGGGGCAGGTCGAGCGGGCGGTGCGGTGTGCGGCTCCGCTGCCCGGATCGGCGATGACCGTTCTGCTCACCGTGGGTTCCGTGGTCGCGTCGGTACTCGTGCTGCTGGGGGTCCTGCTGCGATGACGGTGCCGGAGCGGTGACGCCGTTCGACCCGGGCCTGCAGCCGGAGCGGACGGCCCTGACGTGGCGGCGTGCGGCGCTGTCGCTCACCATCGGCTCCCTCGCCTGCGGTCGGCTGCTCGAGCCTGCCGTCGGCGGCATCGCGTGGCTCCTGGCCGTCGTGGGCGTCGCACTGGGGGCGGGCCTGCTGCTCGCCGCGTCCCGCCGAGCCGCCCTGATCGACCGGACTCTGCACACGTACGGCGATCTCGCGTCCGGGCCGGGAGCAGGGCTTCTCGCGACGGTCGCGGTGGTCGCCGTGCTGGTCGGGGTCGTGGGGCTCGTCGTCATCGTGCGGCTCGCGGTGGGCGGCCGGTAGGTGCGCGGTGTTTGGCCCGGGCCTCCGGGCGGCACCCACCCCGAGTACTGCAACGGGGAGGGTCTGATGACGGAGGCGAACATCGGGGAGCGCGGACCGCGGGTCCGGCCACCGACGTTGCGGACGGGTGAGGACGCCACCGCCAGCCGGCTCGAGCTGTTCTTCGACCTCGCGTACGTGCTGGTGGTGCTGGAACTGGCGAACGCGTTCTACAAGGACCTCTCCTGGCGCGGGTTCCTCGTCTTCGTCGCCCTCTACGTCGCGATGTGGTTCTCCTGGGTCGGCTTCACCCTCTACGCGAACCGCTTCGACACCGACGACGTCGTCTACCGCGTCGCCAAGCTTGCGGCGACGGCCTCGATCGCGGGGTGCGCCGCGAGCGCGTCCGGGGCGACAGGAGAGTTCTCGACCGCGTTCGCGCTGTCGTTCCTCGCGGGGCGGGTGATCCTCCTGCTGCTGCAGCTGCGCGCGTGGCGGCACGTGCCCGAGGCCCGGCCGACGATCGCGGTCTACCTGGGGTTCACGGCGGCGAGCACCGTGCTGTGGGCGGTGTCGCCCGCGTTCGACGGCTGGGTGCGGTGGGGAATCTGGGCGGCCGCGGTCGCCATGGACGCTCTCGGGCCGGTGATGGCCACGCGCCGCGAGGACCGGGCCCCGCTGCACATGGAGCACCTGCCCGAACGGTTCGGGCTGTTCATCATCCTCGTGCTCGGCGAGGCGGTGGGCGGCGCGGCGACGGGGGTGCACGACGCGAAGTGGGCCGGACCGGCGGTCGCCGTCGGTCTCGCCGGGTTCGTGGTGGCCGCGTCCATGTGGTGGAACTACTTCGACGTCACCGCCGGCCACAGCGAGGAGAAACTGCACGAGAGCGACGAGGACGACGGTACCGAGGGCGCGGTCGCCGACGACCGGCACGACCTCTTCGTCTACGGCCATCTCCCGCTCTCGGCCGGGATCGTCATGGTCGGGGTCGGGATCGAGGACCTGGTCGCGCATCCGTTCGACGCCGTGCCCTCGGACGGAGGTTGGACCGTCGCCGTCGGCCTCGCGCTGTACCTGCTCGGCACCGCCCTGATCCTGGGCGGCACGCACCGCACGTGGCGCGGGGTGTGGCCGTGGCCGACAGCGGCGATTCCGGTCGTGCTGGCCGCGGCGGTCGTCCCGCACCGCAGCGCGCTGCTGCTGGTGGGCGGGCTCGCGGTCCTGACGGTGGCGCTCACGGTGTACGGCGTGCTCCGCGGTGACCCCGAGCAGGACCCGGCGGCACGGGCCGGCGGCCGGTAGCGTCGCGCCGGTGGTCGTCGACGACGAGCAGCGTGCGGTCCCTCTCCGGGGCCCGGTGCGGCGGGTCGTCAGCATCGTGCCATCGCTCACCGAGGCGGTCGTCGCCACCGCGGGGGACCTGCTGGTCGGGGCGACCGACTGGTGCACGCACCCGCCCGGCCTGGACGTGCCGCGGATCCGGGGCACGAAGAACCCGGACGTCGAGAAGATCGTCGAACTGCGCCCCGATCTCGTGCTCGCCAACGCCGAGGAGAACCGCGCGCCCGACCTCGACGCCCTGCGCGCGGCCGGCGTGTCGGTGTACGTGACCGACATCCGGACCCTCGACGGCGCGTTCGTCTCGCTGCGCCGGATGCTGGCCGTGTGCGGCTTCCCGCGGGTCGGCTGGCTCGCCGACGCGGAGGCGGCGTGGAACGCGGTGCCTGAGCCCGCGGCCCGGCGCCGGGCCGTGGTGCCGATCTGGCGGCGGCCGTGGATGGCGGTCGGCGGCGACACGTTCACCGGTGCGGTGCTCGCCCGCCTGGGCGTCGACAACGCTCTCGCCGACGGTTCCCCAGATGAGTATTCACAGCGCTACCCGCGCATCGACCCCGCAGCGCTTCCGCCGCACGACCTCGTCGTGCTCCCCGACGAGCCGTACGCGTTCACGGCCGACGACGGTCCGGAGGCCTTCGCCGCACCGTCCGTTCTGGTCTCGGGGAGGCTGCTGACCTGGTACGGCCCGAGTCTCGGAGAGGCCGCACGCATCCTCCCCACGCTCCTCGCGTCGAGATAGTAGGATGTCCGATAATCTGACCACGATGCGAGGAGCGCCGCCGATGGCCCCACCGCAGCACCCCGTCCGCTTCGTGACGGCGGCGAGCCTGTTCGACGGGCACGACGCGTCGATCAACATCATGCGGCGGATCCTGCAGCGCCAGGGCGCCGAGGTGATCCACCTCGGGCACAACCGGTCGGTGGACGAGGTGGTCACCGCCGCGATCCAGGAAGACGTGCAGGGCGTGGCCGTCAGCTCCTACCAGGGCGGGCACGTCGAGTACTTCACCTACCTCGTCGAGCTGCTGCGCGAGCGCGGCGCCGGGCACGTCAAGGTCTACGGCGGCGGGGGTGGGGTGATCGTCCCGCCGGAGATCGCACTGCTGCACTCGCGCGGGGTCTCGCGGATCTTCTCCCCGGAGGACGGCCAGCGGCTCGGGCTGCCCGGGATGATCGAGCTGATGATCCGGGAGTGCGACGTGGACCTCGCCGTCGCGCCCGCGTCCTTCGACGGGCTGCACACCGGCGACCCGGCGACGGTGGGCCGCGCGCTCACGCTCGCCGAGAACGGGCGCCTCCCCGAGGTCCACCTCGCCGGTCCGCGGCGTCGCGTGCCGGTGCTGGGCATCACGGGGACGGGCGGGTCGGGCAAGTCGTCGCTGACCGACGAGCTGCTGCGCCGGTTCCGCCGCGACCAGGAGGACAAGCTGCGGATCGCGGTGCTCGCCGTCGATCCCACGCGCCGTCGCGGCGGGGGAGCGTTGCTGGGCGACCGGATCCGGATGAACGCGCTGTCTGATGTCGGGGCTGACGGCGGGCGGGTGTTCTTCCGGTCGATGGCCACGCGCGGGGCGGGCGGGCAGCTCCCGGAGCGCCTCGCCGACGTGATCGCAATTCTCCAGGCCGCGGCCTTCGACCTCGTCGTCGTCGAGACTCCCGGGATCGGGCAGGGCGACGCCGACATCGTGCCGTTCGTCGACCGCGCGCTGTACGTGATGACGCCGGAGTTCGGCGCGGCGTCCCAGCTCGAGAAGATCGACATGCTGGACTTCGCCGACGCCGTCGCGATCAACAAGTTCGAGCGCCGTGGTGCGGACGACGCCCTGCGCGACGTCGGCCGGCAGCTCGTCCGCAACCGCGACGCCTTCGGCGCTGCGTGGCACGACATGCCGGTGTTCGGCACGAGCGCGGCGACCTTCGACGACGACGGCGTCACGGCGCTCTACCATCACCTGCGCGACCTGCTGGCCGACGACGGGCTGCCGGTCGGCGAGGGCCGGCTGGCCCGGCCTGCGGGGAAGACCTCCACGCGGCGCGATGCGGTGCTGCCGCCGAACCGCGTGCGCTACCTCGCGGAGATCACCGAGACCGTCCGCGGCTACCGGGGCGAGACGCAGCGATGGGCGGAGCTCGCGCGGCGCCGTCAGCACCTGCGGACGGCGCGGGAGATCGTCGGGGAGCCTGTGGCGGCGGCGCTGGAGGAGGCCGAACACGCGTTGCCGGCGTCGGCCGCGGCCCTGCTCGACACGTGGCCCGCCACGGTGGCCGACTACTCGGGCGACGAGCTGGTGGTGTCGGTCCGGGACCGCGAGCTGCGCATGCCCCTGACGCGCGAGACGCTGTCGGGCAACCGGGTGCAGCGGGTGGCGCTGCCGCGGTACTCCGACGACGGCGACCTGCTGCGGTTCCTGCGCGCGGAGAACCTGCCGGGCCACTTCCCGTTCACCGCAGGCGTGTTCCCGTTCCGGCGGGAGGGCGAGGACCCGGCGCGGATGTTCGCCGGTGAGGGCGACGCGTTCCGCACGAACCGGCGGTTCCACCTGCTCAGCGAGCACTCCACGGCGAAGCGCCTGTCGACGGCCTTCGACTCCGTCACCCTCTACGGCCGCGATCCCGACACCCGCCCGGACGTCCACGGCAAGATCGGCACGTCCGGCGTCTCGATCGCCACCCTCGACGACATGAAGGCGCTCTACGCGGGATTCGACCTGTGTTCGCCGACGACGTCGGTGTCGATGACGATCAACGGCCCGGCGCCGACGATCCTCGCGTACTTCCTCAACACGGCGATCGATCAGCAGGTCGCCGTGTTCGTCGAGCGGGAGGGCCGGGAGCCGTTCGACGAGGAGCGGTCCGCGCTGACCGCGTACGCGCTGGCGAACGTGCGGGGCACGGTGCAGGCCGACATCCTCAAGGAGGACCAGGGTCAGAACACCTGCATCTTCTCCACCGAGTTCTCCCTGCGGATGATGGCCGACATCCAGGAGTGGTTCATCGGGCACCAGGTGCGCAACTTCTACTCGGTGTCGATCTCCGGCTACCACATCGCCGAGGCCGGAGCGAACCCCATCTCGCAGCTGGCGTTCACCCTCGCCAACGGGTTCACCTACGTCGAGGCCTACCTCGCGCGCGGCATGGCGATCGACGACTTCGCCCCCAACCTGTCGTTCTTCTTCTCCAACGGCATGGACGCCGAGTACACCGTCATCGGCCGGGTCGCCCGGCGGATCTGGGCGGTCGCCATGCGCGAGCGCTACGGGGCTAACGAACGATCGCAGAAGCTCAAGTACCACGTGCAGACCTCCGGGCGGTCGCTGCACGCGCAGGAGATGGACTTCAACGACATCCGCACCACCCTTCAGGCGCTCTGCGCGCTCTACGACAACGCGAACTCGCTGCACACGAACGCTTTCGACGAGGCCGTCACCACCCCGACCGAGTCGTCGGTGCGCCGCGCGATGGCGATCCAGCTGATCATCGGCAAGGAGTGGGGGCTGTCGCTCAACGAGAACCCGCTGCAGGGCTCGTTCGTCGTCGACGAGCTCACTGATCTGGTCGAGGAGGCCGTGCTCGCCGAATTCGACCGCATCGCCGAGCGCGGGGGCGTGCTGGGTGCCATGGAGACCGGCTACCAGCGCGGCCGGATCCAGGACGAGTCGATGCTCTACGAGCACCGCAAGCACGACGGGTCGCTGCCGATCGTCGGGGTGAACACCTTCGTCCGCGAGAGCGCCGCGGAACCGGTCGACGTCGAGCTGGCCCGGGCGACCGAGGAGGAGAAGCAGAGCCAGCTCGACCGGCTCGCCGACTTCCACACCCGCAACGCGAACGGTGCCGCGGCGGCGCTGCGACGTCTGCAGGACGTGGCCACGAGCGGGGGGAACGTGTTCGACGAGCTGATGCACGCTGCGCGGGTCTGCTCGCTGGGCCAGCTGACGGCGGCGTTCTTCGAGGTGGGTGGGCAGTACCGGCGCAACGTGTAGCGCTCGCCCGGGGCCGGCCGGATGTAGCGAAAGCGGCGTTGGCTGCACTCAACGTAGCGAACGCCGCTTTCGCTCCATGCGGGCCGACGTGCGGCGCCTGCGGACCACCCCGAGGATGGGGCGGTGGACGATCACCGCGCGTTCGACGTCGTCGTGTACGGCGCCACCGGGTTCGTCGGGGCGTTGACGGCCGCGCACCTGGCCGAGCACGCGCCGCCGGGCACGCGGATCGCGCTCGCCGGGCGGTCGCGCGACAAGCTGGCCGCGGTCCGCGACGGGTTGCCCGCCGCCGGACGTAACTGGCCGTTGCTGGAGGCGGACGCGACCGACCCCGCGTCACTCGCTGCCCTGGCGGCCGCGACGCGGGTGGTCGTCACGACCGTCGGCCCGTACGCCCGCCACGGCCTGCCGCTGGTGGAGGCCTGCGCCCGAGCCGGCACGCATTACGCCGACCTGACCGGCGAGGTGCTGTTCGTGCGGGAGGCCCTCCGGTTCGACGACGCCGCCCGGGAGTCGGGCGCGCGGATCGTGCACTCGTGCGGCTTCGACTCGATCCCGTCGGACCTGGCGGTCCTGCTGCTGCACGAGCGTGCGGCCGCGGACGGCGCGGGTGGGCTGCGCGACGTCCGGCTGATCGCGTCCATGCGCGGCGGCTTCAGCGGCGGGACGATCGACTCGATCCGCCAGCAGGTCGACACGATGCGGCGCGACCCCGCCGCCCGCCGGCTCACCGCCGACCCCTTCGCGCTGAGCCCGGACCGTCCTGCCGAACCGGACGTGCCGCAGCCACCGGACGCCGGTCGTCCCACCCGCGGTGCGGGCGGTCGCTGGACCGCGCCGTTCGTCATGGCGCCGTTCAACACGCGGATCGTGCGGCGCAGCAACGCGCTGCAGGGCTGGGCGTACGGCCGTGAGCTGCGGTACAGCGAGGTGATGACCAGCGGTCGCGGGCCGCTCGGGGCGGTGGCAGCCGCGGGGATGATGGCCGGCATGGTCGCCTTCCTCAGGGCGATGGCCCTCCCGCCGACCCGCGCCCTGCTGGACCGTGTCCTGCCCGCCCCGGGAACGGGCCCGTCCGCGGAGGTGCGGGCGAAGGGCTGGTTCCGCGCGGTCGTCGACGCGGAGTCCGAGAGCGGCCGCCGCTACCGGGCCGAGGTCGCGGGCCGGGGCGACCCCGGCTACGCCGCGACCGCGGTGATGCTGGGCGAGAGCGCCCTGGCCCTCGCCTGCGACACCGACCGGCTGCCGGCGCGCGCCGGTTCCCTGACGCCGGCGACCGCGATGGGGACGGTCCTGGTGGAGCGGTTGCGGGCGGCGGGGCACACGTACGAGGTGACGCCCGCCTGACAAGCCGCGCGCCGTCCGGGGCTGTCGCACAGGGCGCCGCGGCGCGTTGGCCGGGTCAGATCACGATCCGGTCGCGGTGCGCCGCCGGGCTTCGCAGCATGGTGGCTTTGCTGCGGTGGGAGTGCAGCAAAGCCACCATGCTGCACTCCTCCACGCCCCCGCCGGGCGCCTCCGCCGAGCTTTCGCGCGCTCGTGACCGAGCACGCCCCACCACCTGCGGCAGCGTGTTCAGCGGTGCGATCGACGTCGTGGCGGCCGCGCGAGGAGGTCTTCGCCCGCGGCGCTACCCTGCCGCGGTGATCCCGGAGCCCCCGCAGCTGCCCGGGTTCCGGCAGCTCTCCCCGCTCCGTCGGGAGCGGCACGCCGAGGTCTACCGCGCGCGGCAGGACCACCCCGACCGGTGGGTCGCCGTCACGGTCTTCGACGTCCGGCTCCTGGAGCGCGGCGCCGCCGAGCAGTTCCGCGACGAGGCGCGTGCGATCGGGCGGCTCGCGCACCTCGGGATCGTCGCCGTGCACGCCGCGGACGTCCTCCCCGACGGGCGGCCCTACCTCGTCACCGAGCTGTGCGAGGGGTCGCTCGCCGACCGGATCGCGGAGCGGGGCCGGCTCGATCCGCACGAGGTGGCGGCGGTGGGGCTGGTGATCGGGCGCGCGCTGCAGCGGGCCCACGACGGCGGGGTGCGCCACGGCGACCTCACGCCCGGGAGCGTGCTGTTGCGCGACGGCGCCGTGCCGGTGTTGGCCGGTGTCGAACCGGCGGTGCTGCGCGACTACCGCGCCACCGACGCCGCCGCGCCGGTGCACGCCGCACCGGAGACCGTCCGGGCCGACGGGGCGGTGGACGACCGCACCGACGTCTACGGCCTGGGCTCGATCCTCTACGCCGCGCTCGCGGGTGCTCCGCCGTTCCCGACCCGCCGCGGGGAGCAGGAGCACGACCGGCTCGCGCGCGTCCTGCTCGACAAGCCGGCGGCCCCACCCGGGCCGGCGTGGCTCGCGGAGCTCGTGCTGGCGATGCTCGCCAAGGAACCGGCGTCGCGGCCGGCACTGCACCGGGCGATCGGGCTGCTGGCGGCCGACGGCGTCGTGCCGGGGCAGCGCGACACCGACGTCCGCGAGGCCGCCCCGGAGCCGGCGGAGCGCCGGGCACCGGTCTCCGGCCGGCACCCGGCCCCGTGGGCGCTCACCGCAGCGTGCCTGGCCGTGGTGATCGCGGTCGTCGCCGGCGTGCTCCTGGTGTGGCCCGTGGCCGGCTGATCCGGCCGGGACCGCCTCAGAGGCGGGTGTCGCGCACCCGCGTGAGCCCGCGCAGCCGGACGGCCGCACGGACCCGCGCCTTCAGTGGCTGCTCGGTGAGCGCCCCGCGGATCGACTTCTCCGCTCCCCACGCGCGCGCAGCAAGGTCGGTCGGCGCGACGGCGCCCGACCACAGGGCCTCGTCGACGCACCGGGCCAGCCGCTCCAACTCGGCGCCGCTGCCGTTGAGTACCGGGCCGGCGGGCCGCCGCAGGTCGCGGACGGTCATGTCCGTGGTGGCCTCGACGCCGTGGTCGCGCAGGCGGTCGCGGACCTCGAGCCACGCCCCGACCACCGCGCCGCTGCCCGGCGAACGCCGTCGCCGGGCCCGCCGCACCCGCTTGATCGACGGCACGCCGAGCAGAGCCAGCAGCACGACGCCCACCACGGCGATCCCGGCCCCCGCAAGAATGGCATCCCACCGCCCGGGTAGAGAGATCGGTTCGGCGTCCGGGGGCGTCGCCACGGCCGCGGGAGGCGCCGGCGCGGGCGCCACGGGTTGGGCCGCGGCTCGCCGGCGTGCGGTCTCCGTCGCCGCGTCGGTCGCGGCGGACGGCCCGGTGGCCTCGCGGGCGCCACCCGTCGGGTCGAGCGGCACCCAGCCCGCGCCGGCGACCGCCACCTCCGGCCAGGCGAACGCGTCGCCGTTGCGCACCACCTGCACCCCGTCGGGCCCCGCTGGCCCGGGCCGGAACCCGACGACGAGGCGGGCCGGGATCCCGACCGCGCGGGCCATCAGGACGTAGGCCGCGGCGAACTGCTCGCTGGTGCCGCTCCTGGAGTCGGTGAGGAAGCGGACGAGCTGCACGTCTCCGCTGCCCGTCGGCCGCTGGTCGGCGCCGGCGAGGCGGTAGTTGTCGCGGAACCAGCGCTCGAGCGTCAGGGCGGTGTCGAACGACGGCGGCGCCCCGCGCACCGCCCCGGCCGCCGCGGTCGTCACCGCGGCGGGCAGCGTGCCGTCGATCTCGGTGCCACCGGCCTCGGGATCCACCGCGGCGCCGACGAGCTGCTCGGGCCCCGGTTGCGGGGCGAACCAGGCGAGCCCGTAGCGGGCGCTCGCCGCACCGTCGGGAAGCAGCAGGCTGCCGGTCTCGGGATCGACGGCCGGCCGCAGGCCCTCGACCGAGCGCACCCCGCCCTGCCCGGGCAGCCACGGCCCGGTGAACCCGGCGGCTACGGTGACGTCGGCGGCGGTCGGGCGAACCGGCACGGTGAGGTTCGGGTCGGGCGGCAGCTGCGCCCCGAGCGGCCGGTAGCGCGCGCTGCTGGTGAACCCCGCGCCGTCGTAGCCGTCGAGCACCACCAGTGGCCACCGGGTGACGGGCGCGTCGGCCCGCGCGGTGAAGACGACCTCGTCGGGGCGGTCGAGCCGGCCGGCGAGCTCGGCGAGCGGGCTCACGGCTCCACCCGTGACCGTGGACGGCGTGATCCGGTCCTGCATCGACCATGCCGGCCCGCCGACCGGGTCGGTGACGGCGAGGAGCCCGCCGACCAACACCGCCACGAGGACGACCGACAGCGCCGGGCCGACGGCCTCCGCCCACCGCCACCCGTCCGCGAGGACGACACCCGCGCCCACGCCGTACGCCGCCGCGAGCCCGACGGCAGGCAGCCCCCCGACGGAGGCGAAGAGCTGCGCGAGCACCAGAACGGCCAGGCTCGGCAGCAGGGTGAGCGGTGGAGCGACGCCGCGGCGCAGCCATTCGACCCCGACCACGGCCGTGAGCAGGACCAGCGCCGGCACGAACCCGACGAGCGTGAGGTCGGGGTGGGCGGGCAGGGTCGACTCGAGCGAGCGCAGCCAGCCGTGCAGCACGCTGTCGGCGACGACCCGCAGACCGGGCCCGGAGAGCGGGACACCGCTCGGGAGCAGCAGCGCCGCCGCTCCTGCCGTGGCTCCGAGGAGGAGGCCGAGAGGCGCGCGCACTACGGCCGGGCGGGCCCGGCCGAGCGTGAGCTGGTCGGCGGCCGCCACTCCGACGCCGACCGCGAGCACCGGCAGAACCAGTGCGGCCGGGGTGAAGATGCCGGAGAACGACATGCCGGCGACGGCCGTGGCGAGCAGCAGCCCGCCGCCCGCTGCCCGTCCGCTGCGGCCCTGCTCCCGCTCGGTCCAGGTTGGCGCCGCCGAGGCGACGGTCCCGATCACCGGGCCACCGTCGCGTTCCACTGCCGCAGGGCGCGCGCCGCGTCGCGTTCGCGGATGGTGAGCAGCCCCCCGGTGGATCCGCCCGGGGCGTCGGAGAGGTCGAACGCGATCGCCTCGGCGTGGCGTGCCGCCTGGACCGCCACCGCCTCACCCGGCGCTCCGCCGACGTGCACGAACCACCCGTCGCCGGAGCGCGAGCCCACCGTCGCCAGGTCGAGCTCCGCCGCGGTGTCCTGCTCGAGCAGGCACAGCTGGTCGGCCGCAGCCCGCAGCCCGCTCGTCCCCGCGCGGACGTCTACGACCAGCCCGCCCGTCGTCGCGAGCCGCACCGGCCGGTCCTGCTCGGCGGCCGCCCACAGCACCGACGCGACGATCTCCACGGCCGCCTCGAACGCCTCGGCGTCCAGCAGGTCGTGGCGGGTGTCCAGCACGACGACGCACCACGGCTGCGCGGGGTCGACGTACTCGCGGACGATCAGCTGGCCGGTTCGCGCCGTGGCCTTCCAGTGCAGGTGGCGCAGCTCGTCGCCGGGCACGTAGGGCCGTAGCGCCCGCAGGTCCATCGCCCCCGCCATGGGATGCGGCGGCGGAGCGCCCTCATGGTGGTGCCGTGCCCGGCCGGCCTCGGCCAGCCGCACCGCGTGCCGGCGCGGGTGGACCCACACGTGGGTCTCCCCGCCGACGGCCCGGCGGCTGAACGCGAGCCCGAGCAGGTCGGTGCGCTCCACGCTCAGCGGCCCGACCGGGATCCGCCCGCGCCGGGTGGTCGGCAGCTCGTACCGGTACCGCGCCGACCCGCCGGGCGGCAGCGACCGCACCCGCATCGGCGTGACCTGCGACCCGACGGCGTCGACGGCGGTGAAGCCGGGTCGGCGGCTGTGGGTGCGGTTGCGGACCACCAGCTCCGCGAACGCCGGTGCGCCGGTGTCGACGCGGTCGGGGTGCACCGCCCGGGTCACGCCGAGGCGCAGCCGACCGGCCGTCGGCACGAAGGCCAGCGCGACGGCCCCCAGCATCACGCCCGCCAGGGCCCGCAGCAGCGGGAGGTTCAGCACCACGCCGAGCACGAGCAGCACGACCGCACCGACGAGAACGGCGGTGCCGCGCGGGGTGGGTCGCACGGTCAGGCCCGGGCCGCGGCCGGCTGGGGAGTCGGCTGCGGGATCGCGCCGAGCACGTCGTCGAGCACCTCGGCCGCCGTCCGGCGGTTCAGCTCGGCCTCCGGCGTGAGCACGATCCGGTGGGCGAGCACCGCGTGCGCGATGGTCTTGACGTCGTCCGGCGACACGAACGACCGGTCCTCGATCGCCGCCGCGGCCCGTGCGGCGGCCACCAGCGCGACGCTTCCACGGGGACTGGCCCCGTAGCGCACGGCGGGGTGTTCCCGCGTCGCCGAGGCGATCTGCACCGCGTAGCCCGCAACCAGCGGATCGACGTGCAGCCGCCGCACCTGCGCGATGACCGCGGCGAGCTCGGGGAGATCGAGGACGGGGGTCAGCGCGTCCGGGTCGACGCCCGTCGCGGCGCCGAGCACCACGCGGACCTCGGCGTCGTGGTCGGGGTAGCCGACGCCCACCCGCATCAGGAACCGGTCGAGCTGGGCCTCGGGGAGCCGGTAGGTGCCGTCGAGCTCGATCGGGTTCTGCGTGGCCACGACCAGGAACGGCCGCGGCACGGCGTACGGCACCGAGTCGACCGTGACGATCCGCTCCGCCATCACCTCCAGTAGCGCGGACTGCGTCTTCGGCGTGCCGCGGTTGATCTCGTCGGCGAGCACGACGTTCGCGAAGACGCCGCCGGGGCGGAAGTCGAAGCTACCGGTGCCCTGCTGATAGATCATGACGCCGGTGATGTCGCCGGGCAGCAGGTCCGGGGTGAACTGGATCCGGCTCCATCGGCCGCCGATGCTGCGCGCCAGCGAGCGGGCGAGGCTGGTCTTGCCGGTGCCGGGGACGTCCTCCAGCAGCAGGTGACCTTCGGCGAACAGGGCGACGGTGGCGAGCCGGACGACCTCCGGCTTGCCCTGGATGACGCGCTGGACGTTCTCGGCCAGCAGTGCGGCGGCCCGGGCGGGACTCAGGGGCATGGGGAGCTCCGTGGATATGGATCGGGGGAGATCAGTCGGTCGTCACCGACACGGGGTCGGTCCGGATCGTGGTGCCGTCGGGGTTCCGGGCCGTCAGCACCACGGTGTAGGTGGTCTCGGAGTCGAGCCCGCCGACGGCGATCCGCGTGCGGGCGCGGTCGCCGCAGGTGCCCGACCAGCGGATCTCACCGCCGACGCTGAGCGCGCACGGCCCGGTCGCCCCGCCGCCGTCGGTCGCGGTGACCGTGATCGTGTCGTCGCCGTCGGCCTTCGCGGCCAGGGCCATCCGGACGGCGCAGCCGCTCCTGGACCGGGTGGCCGACGTCGCCGTCGTGGGGGGCCCGGTGAGCAGCCGACCGCCGGGCGTGCGGGTGACCGCGCGGACGGACACCGTGTACGGGACGGCGCACGGTTCGCCGGTGACCGGGGGCAGCGACGTCGCGGTGGTCGTCCGGGTCGTCCGGACCCCGGTCGCGGACATCAGGCTGACCTCGTAGCGCACCAGGTCACCACCGCCGAGGTCCGGTGCCGTCCATGACGGCGCGAACGCCGAGGGCCGCCTCGCGTCCGCGGCGAGCGTGAGCCCGACGGGCGCGCCGGGCCGGACGACGGCGGCCGACGCGGTCACGGCCGCCGACAGGGGGCCGGTCCCGGCGGCGTTGGTCGCCGACACCGCCACCCGCACCGGGCGGTCCACCGTGCTGTGCAGTGTCGCGGACGTGGCGGTCGTGGTCGTCGCGACGGCGCGGTCGAGCACCACCGTGTAATGGTCGACGACGCCGGCCGGGGCGCGCCACGAGACGGTGAGCACGTCGCCCTGGCGCTTGACCGCGACGGCCGTCGGTGCCCGGGGGACGACGACCGGCGCGCCGTCGGGGTCCGTGCCGGCAGGTGTGCCGCCGGCAGAGACCTCCGCGACAGCGCGGGCGACGCCCGCCGACGACGTACCGCCGGTGGTGACCGTGGTGGCCGATCCGTCGGGTTCGACGACGGTCGTGGCCGTGCCCTGCGGGTCGTCGACGTACAGGCGGCCGTCCTCGCCGCGGGTCGGGCCCGTCGCGCCGGGTGCGAGGTCGATGCTCCGCAGCGGTGCGCCGGTCGCGTCGAACGTCCGCAGGCGGCCCCGGTCGAGATCGAGGACGGCGACGACGTTCCCGACGGCGGCGGGAGCGGCGTAACGGCCCGGACCGAGATCGACCACGACCGGGGTGCTCCCGCCGGGGTCGGCGAGGACGAGTGCGCCGCGGCCGGGGACGACGACGGGAAGCCGGCCCGTTCCGTCGGCCTGACCGACCAGCACGGGGCCGGTCAGGTCCGTGCCCACGGCGACCGGAGTGCCCGCGTCGATCGTCAGCGTGCCGGCTGCGGTGTCGAGCCACGCCGGTCGACCGGCGACGACGGTCAGGGCCCCGACGGCGTCGGGGGCGGTGCTGGCCGCGCAGTCCAGCGTCACGGCCCCGCTGCGCAGCCCGCACACCTCGCCGGTGTCGGGTCGGTGCACCCACACGGTGCCGTCGGCGGTGTGCACCGGCGTGCCCACCGGCCCGCCGACCTCCACCGACGTCGGCGGCTCGCCCAGCCGGACGATCGTGCCCGCCTGCGGGTAGACCAGGTACGGCCCGCCGACGACCTCGACGCCGACCGGGACCTCGTCGTGCCCGGTGGGCGCCGGAGCGCCGACGGTGAGCGCCGCGCGCGCGAACGGCGATACGGCCTCGCGGGCGACGACGAACCCCTGACGGTGGCCCTGCAGCACGGCGAGCGGGTCACCGGCGGCCGACGGCACGTCCACGCGGGCGTCGACCCGCCGGGTGCCCGCGTCGACGTGGAACGCCGCGCGCTCGATCCGGTTGTAGACCCAGTGCCCCGGCTCGCGGAACGAGACCGACGGCGGCCCGGAGCCGGTGGCCACGACCGCCGCGGCGACGACCGCGGCGAGGGCGCCGATCGTGACGAGGAGTGTGACCGTGTGCGATCGCAGGGTCGCGAGTGCGCGCACGTGCTCCTCCGATCGGGTGGCGGATGTTCCTTCCACTCGTCGGTAGGACGGTCGGCGTGACGCAGCGTTGTCACGCGTTTCGCGATCGAGATGAACCCGGAGCCGTGGATCAGTTGTCGGGCGGTCCCTGGTCCTGCGGACGCGCGGTCACCGTGGCCTGCGGCAGCTCGACCTTGTCGCCGTCGGTCAGCCCCGAGCGGACCTCCACGTAGTCGTCGCCCACGAGCCCGGCCAGGAACGGCATGGAGACCGGTGTTCCGTCCGGGCCGGTGATCGTCACGGTGGGTTGCCCACCGCTGCGCCGGACCGCGGCCGCGGGCACCCGCAGCACGTTGTCGGCGACCTCGACGCGCACGTCGGCCTCGGCGGTCTGGCCGTCGCGCAGCCGGTCCGCAGCGCCGTCGACGGTGATCGTCGCGTAGTAGCTGACGATGCCCGACAGGTCGACCCCGCTCGGTGCCACGCTGGTCACGCGTCCGGTGAGGGTGTCGTTCGGCAGCGCGTCGACGGAGACCTGGACGGGTTGCCCCGGCAGGACGCGGGCGGCGTCGGCCTCCTCGAACGGCACGACCACCTGGAAGGAGTTGGCGGAGTCCAGCGTCAGGAAGGCGCCTGCGCCGGGTGCGGCACTCCCGCCCGTGCCCGTGCCGGTGCCGCCGGAGGTGGCGGGCAGCGGTGCCCTGCCGCCGGGAGCCAGGGCGGTGACGGCCGACGGCGGCGCGACGACCTCGCCGGCGGTGCCGTTGATGGCGGTCACCGTGCCCACCGCCGGTGCGATGATCACCGTCTCGTCGAGGTCGCGCTGGGCGATCACCACGCCGGCGCGGGCGTCCTCGACCTGCGCGCGCTGCGCCGCGATGTCCTGCGGGCGGTCGTTCCCGGCCGTCCCGAGCTGGTTCTGCGCCGTCACGACGCCCTGCTGGGCGTTCTGGATCGACACGTCGCCCGCCGCCCGGTCCGTGTTCTCCCGCTCCTCGGCGGCGTCGAGCGCGGTCTGCGAGGCGACCACGGCACCCTCGGCCTGCTGCACGGCGGAGCGGTCGGAGAGCAGGCGGCTGCAGGCGGCGCCGGTGCGGCCGTCGGCGAGCGCGACGTCGTCGTCGACGTCGTCGTCGAGCGGGGACGACGCGGCCCGCAGCCCGACCCGCTCGGTGACGACGCGACCGCTGCCGCCGGAGTCGCCGTTGCCGCCGGAATCGCCGGAGTCGCCGGAATTCCGGCGATGGCGCGTCGGCTGGCTGGTCGGCGTGGTCGTGGGGGGAGGCACGGTCACGGTGACGGTGGTGCCCGGCTGGCCGCCCGGCTGCTGGCCGCCCGTCGAGGGCGTCGTGGGCACGCCGGTCGGTGCGGCGGTGGTCGGCACGGTCGCGGCGGCCGCAGGAGGCGTCGTGGCTGTCGCCGTGGTGGTGCGGGGGCTCGCCCGGCACGCGGACCGGTCCGCGTCGTACTGCTGCTCGGCCCGGTCCAGCGACGACTTGTCGAAGCTCAGCTGCGTCTGGGCCCGCGAGGTGGCCGACCGGTTCGCGGCGTTCGTCGCGTCGACCTGCCGGCGCGTCGCCCGCTCGATGTCCTGGGCCTTGTCCAGCGAGGCCTCTGCCGCCTCGACGCTGTTGCCGCCGATCAGCTTGTTCAGCGTGGCGGTCTGCTGGGCGAGTGTGGCCTGGCGTTGCGCCAGGGTCTGGCGGGCGACGGTGTCGTCGATCCGGGCGAGCACCTGACCGGGCTGGACCTGGTCGCCGACGTTCACCAGCACCTCGGTCACGGTGCCGCCGTCGGCGAAGCCGAGGCTCTGGCGCCCGCCCGGGGCGATGGAACCCGATGCCGACACCGCCAGCGCGACGGTGCCGCGGTCGACGACGACGGTCGGGGGACCGGTCTCGTTGTTGCCGGAGCAGCTCACGGCCACGATCGTGATCGCCACGATGAGGACCAGGGCGGTCGCGATGAGCAGGATCGTCCGCCGCCTGCCGTGCTGGCGCACCGGCGTCGACGCGATGTCCTGACTCATGGAACCTCCTTCTACTTCTTCTTCGATAACGGGGGGAGCGGCCGGGTGGCTACTGGTACCTCAGTGCCTCGATCGGGCGCAGTCGTGCGGCGCGGTTGGCCGGGTAGCCGCCCGCGACCAGTCCGATCAGCAGGCTGACCGTCAGGGCGAGCACCACCGAGCCCGGGGAGACCGCAGGGACGGGGAAGTCGGGCACGAGCCGGGGGAGCACGAGCCCGCCGAGGAACGTGATGCCGAGCCCCACCAGCACGCCGAGCATCCCGCCGAGCCCGGCGAGCACTGTCGACTCCAGCAGGAACTGCTGCAGGATCGCGCGGCGCGTGGCCCCGATGGCCTTGCGGATACCGATCTCGCGGGTCCGCTCGGTCACCGACACCAGCATGATGTTCGCGACGCCGATCCCGCCGACGACCAGCGAGATGCCGGCGATTGCGCTGGTGAACAGCGTGAGGAAGGTCAGGAACTGCGACGCCTGGTCGATGAAGTCCTGCTGGGCGCGGGCGTCGAAGTCGCGTTCGGTGGAGTCGGTGATCCGGTGCCGCTCGTCGAGGATCGACGTCACCTGCTGCAGGGCCGCGGGGACGGCCTGCGCCGACCCGGCGGAGACGATCACCGTGTTGATCTCGTCGCTGCCGCCGAGCACGTAGCTGCGCGCGGCCTCCAGCGGCATGTACGCGACGTCGTCGTTCTGTGCCGGTGCGGCGACGCCGATCACCCGGAACGTCGTACGGCCGATCCGGATGCGCTGGCCGATCGCGTCGCCGGCGTTGCCCGCGAACAGTTCGGTGACCGGCTGCGGCCCAAGCACCACGACCTTGGCCTTCGACCGCTCCTGCTGCTCGTCGAAGAACGAGCCGACGACGAGGTCGATGTCGGTGACGTCGGCGTAGTTCGCCGTCGTGCCGGTGATCCCTGTCCGGTAGCCGACCTGGCCCTGCTGCTGCAACAGGGCGCTGCCCGTCACCAGCGGCGTGACGGTGGCGACGTCCGGGGCCAGTGCACGGTCGGTGAGCGCGTCGACGTCGGCGTCGGTCAGCGGCTGCGCGGACCGGTCGCCCTCGGTCGGTGACACGGTGATCTGCGTGGTGAGCGAGGAGAACTGCTCGGTGAACCCGGCCTGGATGCCGTTGCCCAACGCGACCAGCACGATCACCGCCGACACGCCGATGATGATCCCGGTGGTTGTGAGCACCGAGCGCAGCCGGTTCGCCCGCAGGGCACGCAGGGCGATCCGCAGCGCCTCGGTGAGGTTCACAGCCGCACCCCGCGCCGGTGGGGGGTGTCGCTGGTGATGCGCCCGTCGTCGAGCCGCACCACCCGGGTCGCGTAGCTCGCGACGTCGTCCTCGTGCGTGATCAGCACGACCGTCCGGCCCGCCTCGTTGAGCTCGACGAGCAGCTTCATCACGTCGTCGGTCGAGACGCTGTCCAACGCACCGGTCGGCTCGTCGGCGAGGATCATCGCCGGGTTCGTGACCAGGGCACGGGCGATCGCCACCCGCTGCTGCTGGCCGCCGGAGAGCTCGTTGGGCATGTGACCCGCCCGCGCCCCGAGCCCGACGCGTTCCAGCGCAGCCTTCGCGCGGGCGGCCCGGTTGCCTTGACTCGCGTAGACCAGGGGCAGCTCGACATTGCGCTGTGCGCTGGTACGGGGCAGCAGGTTGAACGACTGGAACACGAAGCCGATCTTGCGGTTGCGGATGGCGGCCAGCTGGTTGTCGTTGAGTCCGGCGACGTCGACGCCGTCGAGCCGGTAGCGGCCACTCGTCGGGGCGTCCAGGCAGCCGAGGATGTTCATCATGGTCGACTTGCCGGACCCCGAGTGGCCCATGATCGCGACCATCTCGCCCTCGTCGACGTTCAGCGAGACCCCGTCGAGGGCCCGCACCTCGATGGCGCCGGTGCTGTAGACCTTGGTGACGTCCTCGAGCTCGAGCATCGTCACCTCCGCCCGGAGGCTGCCACGATCGCAACCCTTTCGTCAGACATGAGGACGCCGCCCCGCTACCACCTGTGATGACCTTGCGAGAAGGTACCTCCCTCCGGTGGGGGGTGGGCTGAGAGGCGCCTCAGCCGGACGGCTCAGCGCGGGGGCCTCGACGCGTGGGCGGCGGTGCAGTGAAATGGCCGGATGGACGCAGCCGCCCAGAACGACCCAGTGCAGAACTCCTCGGCGCAGGACCCCCCCGTGCTGTGGGCCCCGGACCCCGAGAAGGCGCGCGGATCGCGGGTCGCGGGGTTCGCACGCTGGGTGCAGGAGCACCGCGGGGTGGATGACGGGTTCACTGCTGACGAGTTGGACTACGCGGGTCTGCACGACTGGTCCGTGCGTGACCTCGACGGATTCTGGTCGGCGGTCGCCGAGAACCTGGGCGTGATCTTCCACGAGCCGCCGACCGCGACGCTCGGCCGACGCGAGATGCCGGGCACCCAGTGGTTCCCGGGTGCGACGCTCAACTACGCGGAGCACGCGCTGACCCCCGGTCCCGGGCGGGGCGACGACGACGTCGCCGCGATCGGGATCGTGGAGGACGACGGTCCGGACGCCTACCGCGAGCGCGTCGTCACGCACGCGGAGCTGCGCGAGCTGGTCGGGCGAGCCCGCGCGGGCCTCGCGGCGGCGGGTGTTGGCCGCGGTGACCGGGTCGTCGCACTGGTGCCGAACTCCGTCGAGACCCTGGTCGCGTTCCTCGCGACGGCGTCGCTGGGCGCCGTGTGGTCGTCGTGCTCGCCGGACTTCGGGTCGCGTGCCGTGCTCGACCGCTTCACGCAGATCGAGCCCACGGTGCTGGTCGCCGTTGACGGCTACCGCTACAACGGCCGTGCGTTCGACGTGCGCGAGACCGTCGCCGCGCTGCAGAAGGCGCTGCCCACGCTGCGGGCGACGGTGCTCGTGCCGCACCTCGACCCCGACGCCACGCTGGAGGGCACGGTCCCGTGGGCGGAGCTCACCGCCACGGCGGCGCCGCTGGAGTTCACCCACGTGCCGTTCGACCAGCCGCTGTGGGTGCTCTACTCGTCGGGGACGACCGGCCTGCCGAAGGGGATCGTGCAGTCGCACGGCGGGATCGTCGTCGAGCACCTCAAGGCGCTCGCGCTCCAGTACGACCTCGGCCCCGGCGACCGGTTCCTGTGGTTCACCACCACCGGCTGGATGATGTGGAACTTCCTCGTCGGCGGGCTGCTCGTCGGCTCGACGGTCGTGCTCTACGACGGGAGCCCGGGGCACCCGGACCTGGACGTGCTGTGGGGGGTGGTCGAGCGGCACCGGGTGGGGGTGTTCGGCACGTCGGCGCCGTTCCTGCAGGCGTGCCAGAAGGCCGGCCTCGCGCCGGGCGAGCGGCACGACCTGTCCGGCGTGCGCACGCTGGGCTCCACCGGCTCGCCGCTGGCGCCCGAGCAGTTCGCGTGGATCGCCGAGTCGGTCGGCGCACACGTGCAGATCTCCTCGATGTCCGGCGGCACGGACGTGTGCACCGCGTTCATCGCCAGCGCTCCGACGGTGCCGGTGTGGCTGGGTGAGCTGTCGTGCGCGGCGCTGGGCGCCGACATCCACGCCGTCGACGAGAAGGGTGACGACGTCCCGCTCAGCAACGACCCGGCCGACGTGGGCGAGCTGGTGATCAACCAGCCGATGCCGTCGATGCCGGTGGCGTTGTGGGCCGACCCGGACGGAAGCCGGCTGCGCGAGGCGTACTTCGCCGACTTCCCGGGGCGGTGGCGGCACGGCGACTGGCTGCGCGCCACGCCGCGCGGGTCGTTCGTCATCAGCGGCCGGAGCGACTCCACGCTCAACCGGGGCGGCGTCCGGATGGGCACCGCCGACCTCTACGCGGTGATCGAGGGCTTCGACGAGGTCGTCGACTCGCTGGTGATCGACACCACCGCGCTCGGCTCCACGGAGGAGGGCGCTCTGGTGTGCTTCCTGGTGCTCGCCGACGGGGCGTCGCTGGTCGACGTCGAGCCGTCGCTGCGCACCGCGTTGCGCAAGGAGCTGTCGCCACGGCACGTCCCGGACCGGTTCGTGCTGGTCGATGAGGTGCCGCGGACGCTGAGCGGGAAGAAGTGCGAGGTCCCGGTGAAACGGATCCTGGCCGGCGTGGACCCGGAGAAGGCGGTCAGCCGGGGGGCGCTGAAGAACCCCGAGGCGCTGGCGCCGTTCCTGGAGATGGCCGGGCGGGCCTGACGGTGGCGGGGATGTAGCGAAAGCGGCTTTCAGTGCGTTCAGTGCACCGAACGCCGCTTTCGCTACATGGGGGGCGGGCTACTCGGTGAGGTCCGTGGTCGGCAGGGCGCCCAGCATCGCGAAGGCGTCCAGGTAGGGCGTGACGTCGCCGCGGACCGTCCACCTGCGGAGCTGGGCGGCCGAGCGGCGGGTGACCAGGGCGCGGGCGAGGTCGAAGTCGGGCGCCCGGAGCACGACCTCCGCGTCGTCCACGGACCCGCGGGAGGCCCAGGTCCAGACGTCGCCGACGAGCGCGATCGGCGGCAGGGCCTCGACCCGCCCGGCGAACCGGCCGACGAACCGCTCGCGGATCGCCCGCAGCCCGTCGGTGTCCTGGCCGCCCGGGACGCGAAGTGCCCCGCGCAGGTCCTGCTCGTGGATGATCACGTCACCGAGCGGGCGGACGTTGTTCGCCCGCATCCACGCCCGGAGGGGATCGGCGACGGCCTGCCACTCGGCGACGAGCGCGGCGACGTCGCGGTCGCGCCGCTCGGTGACGTGCTTGCCCGTCCACGCGTCGTTGTGGTCGTCCGGCTCGTCACCGGCGACGACGTCCACGCCGAGGCCGACCATGTGCGACAGGAGGTCGCGCACGGTCCAGTCCGGGCACGACGGCACCATCGCCGCGGCACGGTCGGGCGGCAGGTCCGCCACCAGGTCGATCACCCGCTGCTGGGCCCTGCTCCACTCCGCGATGGCGTCCACGGGCACACCCAACCACTCGGTGCCCCGCCCGCCCGGCTCGACTTCAGCCGCCGCCCGGGTGCTCGCCCGGCGGCGGCGCTGCGTCCGGGTTGGCGCCCTTCGTCGACGCCCCGCCCGGGCTGCCGCCGCCCACCGAGACGTCACCTTCCGCGTCCGCGGTGACGGCGGAGGCGGGACCGGCGCCGCTGACCTGGGTGCCCGACAGGGGAGTGGTCTCGACGCCGGGGGCGCCGTCGCCGAGCTGGTCCACCTTCTCGTCCGGGGCGGGATCGCCGCGCTTCACCGCGGCGAGCAGGAGCTGGGAGACGTCGAGGACCTCGACGTTCTCCCCGCGGTCCTCGTTCTGGCGCTGGGTCAGCCCGTCGGACAGCATCACGCGGCAGAACGGGCAGCCGGTGGCGATCTTCTCCGCGCCCGTGTCGAGCGCCTCGTCGACCCGCTCGAGGTTGATCCGCTTGCCGATCTTCTCCTCCATCCACATCCGCGCGCCGCCGGCGCCGCAGCAGAAGGAGCGGTCGGCGTGCCGCGGCATCTCGGCCAGCCGCACCCCGGCGGCACCGACGAGAGCGCGCGGCTCGGTGTAGACCTCGTTGTGCCGGCCCAGGTAGCAGGGGTCGTGATAGGTCACGTCCACCGTCCGGTCCGGCGCGGCGACCGGGACCAGCTTCCCCTCGCGGACGAGGGTGTTGAGCAGCTGGGTGTGGTGCACCACCTCGTAGTGGCCGCCCAGCTCTCCTTCTTGGCTGAGCTGCGGGTACTCCCGGCCGAGGGTGTTGAAGCAGTGCGGGCAGGTCGTGACGATCTTCCGCGTGCCCGGTTCGCGGCCCTCGAACACGCCGTCCAACAGCTCCTTGGTCTGGGCGGCCATCATCTGGAACAGGAACTCGTTGCCCGACCGCCGCGCCGGGTCGCCGGTGCACGACTCGTCGGTGCCGAGCACCACGTAGTCCACCCCGGCGCGGTGCAGCAGTTCCGCGGTCGCCCGGACGGTCTTCTGCGCCTTGTCGTCGAACGCGCCGGCGCAGCCGATCCAGTACAGGTACTCGGTCTCCGGGGCGAGCTCGCCTGATCCATCAGCACCGAACAGCGGCACCTCGAAGTCGAGGTTCTTGGTCCAGTCGAGCCGGTTGCGGGCGTTCTGCCCCCAGGGGTTGCCCTTGTTCTCCAGATTCTTGAACAACGTGGCGAGCTCGGTGGGGAACTCGGTCTCGATCATCACCTGGTAGCGGCGCATGTCGACGATGTGGTCGACGTGCTCGATGTCGACCGGGCACTGCTCCACGCACGCCCCGCAGCTCGTGCATGACCACAGCACGTCCGGATCGATCACCCCGTTGGCCTCAAGAGAACCGACGAGCGGGCGTTCCGCCTCCCGCAACGCGTCGACCGGGATCGTCGCCAGCTTCGCCTCGGCGCCCTCACCGGTGATCCCGACCTCGTCGCCGCCCATGTCGCGGCGGCCTCCGGCCAGCAGGTAGGGGGCCTTCGCGTAGGCGTGGTCGCGCAGCGCGTTCACCAGCAGCTTCGGCGAGAGCGGCTTGCCGGTGTTCCACGCCGGGCACTGGCTCTGGCAACGGCCGCACTCGGTGCAGGTGGTGAAGTCCAGCACGCCTTTCCAGGTGAAGTCCTCCACCCGCCCGGCACCGAAGATGTCGGTGTCCGGGTCGGCCTCCTCCAGGTCCAGGACCTTGCCGCCGGACATCATCGGCTTGAGCGCCCCGAGCGCCTTGTACCCGTCGGCCGGGCTGAGCAGCGAGCCGCGCTTGAAGTAGATGTTGGGGAACGCGGTGAACCGGTGCCACGCCACGCCCATCGTCGGCTGCAGGGCGATGACGATCAGCCACACCGTCGCCGACACGATCTTCAACGTCGCGAACACCGACACCAGCACCGGCGCGTCCGGCAGCAGCGACCCGATCGCCTGCCCGATTCCTATCGAGACGGGAGCCGACCACGCCGGTACGTCCAGCGCCCCGATCGCGTGCTTGGCCGCGCGGACCAGCAGGATTCCCGCGCCCTCAACGAACACGACCGCCTCGACGAAGTACGCCCGCCCCATGTGCGAGCCGTAGAACCGCGACGCCCGCCCCAACCGGCGCGGGTTCGCCACCTGCCGGTAGATCGACAGCACCACGATGCCCAGCACGGTGCCGACCCCGAGCAGCTCCACCAGCAGGCTGTAGGGCCCCCACTGGCCGATCAGCGGCAGGTGGAACCGCGGGTTCCAGACCTCGCCGTAGGCCTCCACCAACGCCAGGAACAGCCCGCCGAAGCCGACCATCACCAGCCAGTGGAAGACCCCGACATGGCTCCACTTGAGCATCCGGGTGTGACCGAGGGTCTCCACCAGCATCGTCGTGAGCCGCGGCCCGAACGGACCGGTGCGCGTCCCGTCCGGCTGGCCCACGCGGATGATCGCCACCATCCGCGCCACGGTCCGCGCCACCAACACGACCGCCACCACGGTCAACAGCGCCGTGGCGACACCCAGCACGACCTGCACGGCGCTCATCCGACATTCCTCCCCGCAACGCTGCAGGCGGCCGTCGCTCGTCGCGACGCGCACGGTCGTCGATCCACACCCGCCGTCCTACCCTGCGCCCCGCGCCCGCGCCTGTCGACCTGGCCGGCCGTGAGGAATCCCGCAATCGCCGATGTGGCACGGCGGCGCCCGTGGACGGCGATCACCGCACACCGGCATCCGGGAAGTCCGTCCGGGCATCGGCCGTCACTTCCCCATTATGGGAGAAGCGCGCCTTCAGGAAGCCGTGCCGCCGGCGGGCTCCCCGTACAGGGCGCCTCCGCCGGAGCAGACCGACTCAGCCCGACGACTCAGTGTGCCGAATTGTAGGCCTCGATCACGGCCTTCGGGATCCGTCCGCGCTCGGAGACCTCGTGCCCGTTCTCGCGGGCCCAGGTCCGGACCGCGGCGGTCGCCTCGCGGCTGGGCCGCGCGGGCGCCGCCGGGGCCTCCGACGTGCTGCTGCGCTGGCTGCGCGGCCGGCGGCTGCCGGTGCGGCGCGCTGCGGCGACGAAGGTGGCCAGCGAGTCGCGCAGCTTGGCCGCGTTCTCCTCGGAAAGGTCGATCTCGTAGGCGCGTCCGTCGAGCGCGAACGAGACGGTGCCGGACGCTTCGGAGCCGTCGAGGTCGTCGACGAACCGCACGTCCACCTTCTGAGCCATTTGCCACTTCCGTTTCGATCGGTTCCCACGGTCGCTGGCAGATTGTGGTGCCTTTACTGCAGAAAGGCAAATCGACCGATCGCGCCATCGGAAATGGCGTCAGGCGACGACCTGGACGCGGTCACCCGGGCTCAGTTCGGAGAAGAACGCGCGCGCGGCCGACGCGGTCAGGTGGACGCACCCGTGCGACTTCTGGCGCACCGAGCCCTGGTGGAAGGCGATCCCGCCGTTGAAGAACACCGAGTACGGCATCTCCCGGTCGTAGATGGTGCTGACGTGGTCCTGGCTCTTGTACGTGACCCGGAAGGTCCCGGGCGGCGTGGCGAAGCCTTTGCGCCCGTGGCTGACGGGCACGGGTCCGGACACGATCTTGCCGTTGCGCAGCAGCCACGCCTGATTGGTCGAGAGCCGGACGCAGGCCCGGACGGTCGATGCGCACGGCATCTTCTTGGCGGCTGCGGCGGGAACGGTCGCCGGGGCCGCGGTGGCGGCCGTGGCGGTACCGAACAGGGTGCCGACCAGGGTGATCGTCAGCACGAGGGCGCGAAGAATGGTCACAGTGTCATCGTCGCCGAAGCCCGCTTGATCGGTACCGCCTCGCGGCGTGCGATCCCCCACAAGGATTAACGAGCGGTGATCACGACCTTGAGCGCTTCGTGGGCGGACGCGTTGCCGAACACCTCGTAGGCCCGGTCGATCTCGTCGAGGCCAAACGTGTGAGTGCCCATCTTCTCGGCGGGGATCCGGCCGCTCGCGACCATCGTCAGCAGGGTCGGGATCGACGTGGTGTCGACCAGCCCCATCGTCAGTGTCACGTTCTTGATCCACATCTCCTGCATCGGCAGCTCCACCGGTACCCCGTGCACGCCGATGTTCGCGATCGTGCCGCCCGGGCGGACCAGCGCCGCGGCCGTCTGCAGGGTCTGCGGGTAGCCCACGGCCTCGATGGAGACGTCGACGCCCAGTCCGTCGGTCAGGGCGAGCACGTCCGCGACGGTTCCCGGCCCGACCTCGACGGCGTCGGTGGCGCCGAACTCCAGCGCCTTGGTCAGCCGGAACTTGTTGGAGTCGACCGCGATGACGCGCGAGGCGCCCCACAGCCCGGTGGTGAGCACCGCGGCGAGCCCGACGGCCCCGGCCCCGACCACCGCCACGGTGTGCCCGGGCCGCACGTTGCCGGCCAGCACGCCGACCTCGTAGCCGGTGGGCAGCGAGTCGGCCAGGAAGATCGCCTGCTCGTCGGTGACGCCCTCGGGCATGCGGTACAGAGAGGTGTCGGCGTACGGCACGCGTACGGACTCGGCCTGCGTCCCGTCGATGAGGTGGCCGAAGATCCAGCCGATGCCGCCGACAGTCTGGCAGTGCGAGGGCATGCCGCGCTGGCAGTAGGCGCACCGGCCGCACCGGGTGATCGCCGGGACGAGCACGCGGTCGCCGACGGCGAAGCCGGTCACGGCCGCGCCCACCTCGGTGACCGTGCCGACCGCCTCGTGACCGAGGATGCGGCCGTCGGTGACGGCCTCGACGTCGCCTTGGAGGATGTGCAGGTCCGTCCCGCAGATCGTGGTGGTCTCGACCCGGACGACGACGTCGGTCGGATCGACCACCGCCGCGTCGGGCACGTCCTCCCAGGCCTTGCTGTTCGGACCGTGGTAGACGAGTGCCTTCATCCCAAATACCTCCAGGGCTCCCGGCCGGGCCCGGCCGAGCCGGCCGCGAGCGACGCTAACGGCGGCCGGTCCTCGTGGATGTCGCACAATGCGACGCCCGGCGTCCGTCACTGGACGGAAGGACCTCGCGCGCCCACGGATGCGCTTGGTGAGCTGGGGCCCGACGACGAGAGGTGCGTGTGATGGCGTCTGTCCTGGTGCTCAACGGCCCGAACCTCAACCTGCTCGGCACCCGCAAGCCCGAGGTCTACGGCAGCACCACGCTCGCCGACGTCGAGGAGATGTGCCGGCAGGAGGCCGGCAAGCTCGGCCTGGACGTGGTGTTCCACCAGTCGAACTGGGAAGGCCAGATCATCGACTGGATCCACGAGACGGGCGCCGCGGTGAAGGCGGGGGAGTCGATCGGCGCGGTCTACAACCCCGGTGCGCACACCCACACGTCCGTCGCCATCCGCGACGCGATCGAGGGCGCGAGCCTGCCGGTGATCGAGTGCCACATCTCGAACGTGCACGCCCGCGAGGAGTTCCGGCACCACTCCTTCATCTCCCCGGTCGCCCGCGGGGTCGTGATCGGGTTCGGGGTGCTGGGCTACACGTTGGGCATCCAGGCGCTGCACCGGCTGACCCAGGCCGAGAAGTGAGCCGCGGAGGATGAACGGCGAGGTCCGCATCGCCGTCGCCGGTGCGGGCCTGATCGGCCGCCGGCACGTCGAGGAGGTCGACGCCAGCCCCGTCGCGACGCTCGCCGCGATCGTCGACCCCGGTCCGGTCGGCCCCGAGCTGGCGCAGAAGTACGGCGTGCCGCTGCACTCCTGCATCACCGAGCTGTTCGCCGCGGGGAGACCGGACGGCGTGATCCTCGCGACCCCGAACCGGATGCACGTCGACGGCGGGCTCGAGTGTGTCGCGGCGGGCGTGCCCGTGATCGTGGAGAAGCCCGTCGGCGACACCGTCGAGGGCGCGACGCGGCTCGTGGAGGCGGGCGAGGCGGCGGGCGTGCCGGTGCTGACCGGCCACCACCGCAACTACTCGCCGATCATGGCGACGGCCCGGGAGATCGTGCGCAGCGGGAAGCTCGGGACGGTCGTGGCCGTCACCGGGACGGCCCTGTTCCACAAGCCCGACGACTACTTCGACGTCGGCGACGGGTGGCGGCGGCAGCCCGGCGGCGGGCCGATCCTGCTCAACCTGATCCACGAGGTGAACAACCTCCTCTCGCTCGTGGGCCGGATCGTGCGGGTGCAGGCGGTGACGTCGAACGCGACGCGTGGGTTCCCCGTGGAGGACACCGCGGCCATGGTGTTCACCTTCGCCAACGGTGCGCTGGGCACGTTCCTGCTCTCCGACACCGCCGCGTCGCCCCGCTCGTGGGAGCAGACGTCGGGGGAGAACACCAGCTACGCCAGGTACGACGACGAGGACTGCTACCACATCGCCGGGACGTCGGGGTCACTCTCCGTGCCCACGATGCGGCTGCGCACCTACCCCGGCCCGCGGTCGTGGTGGGAGCCCTTCACCTCGACGACCGTCGCGCTCGAGCACAGCGACCCGCTCGCGAATCAGATCGCGCACTTCTCCGACGTGATCAGGGGCGCAGCGACGCCGATCTGCTCCGGGCGTGACGGTCTCGACACCCTGCGTGTCGTGGAGGCCGTCGTCGAGGCGGCCCGGACCGGTACCCCGATCGAGATCGACTGAGTACACGTCACGGGGATGTCACGAGCACGACCCGTGATCAGCAGGGCTCGATGACGCTTGTATGTTCCATCCATCGGGTGGCGGAGAGTGGCCGGTCCCCACCCGCCGTCGTTGGGGACACCCCCCTCGTCACTCCGTGGAGGATCCCGCGTGCCCGAGACCAACGCGCCGTCGTCCGCTGCGCAGGGGATCGACCCGTCGCTGTTCGACGAGCCGGCGGCCGTCGACCCGGTGGCCGGACCGGTGGCCGTCGACACGACGGCCGAGTCGCCGACGGAGGTGATCTCCGCCGTGCCCGCACCGCGCACACGCCACCGCAAGGCCGTGACGGCCCGGACCGAGATGACCCGCCGCATCCTCCGCATCGCGGTGCCCACCACGCTGGTCGCCGCCACGCTCGTGGCCTGCACGACGTCGTCCGGGCCGCCGCCTCCGCCGACCGTCCGCGTCGAGCGGACGAGCGTGACCACGGCCGTCTCCTCGTCCGGCTCGCTCACCGCCGTCACCTCGCAGAACCTCGGCTTCCTCAAGGGCGGGCAGCTCAAGACCGTCGACGTCAAGGTCGGCCAGAAGGTCACGGCGGGCCAGGTGCTCGCCACCGTCGACGACACGCAGCTGCGGCACGTGCTCGAACAGCAGCAGGGCCAGCTCGCCTCCCAGCAGGCCGCGCTGAACCGGATCGTCAACGCCACCACGGTGACGGGCGCCGAGAACACCACGAACCAGGCGGGGGAGATCCTCGACGCCACCCAGGACCAGGCCTCGGCCACCGTGGACGCCGACGACGTGGCCGTCGAGCGCGCCAAGAAGCAGCTCGACTTCGACGAGGACGCCAGCGACGACATCGACGACCAGCTGGACCAGGCCGAGAACGGGTGCGACGCGTCCGGCGGCACGCCGTCGAGCTCGTCGATCGACACCTCGGGCCTGCTGTCGGGGATCCTGGGGCAGTCCGACTCCGACGGCGACGGTGACGGTGGCGGTGACGGTGACGGTGAGTCCGACTCCGCGAAGGAGCGCAAGAAGCGGCTCGAGGCCGCCCTGAAGGCCGCGGGAAGCCTCGCCGGCTCGCTCGTGTCGTCGTCCGCCTCGTCGTCGAACCCGGCCTGCATGCAGGTGGCCACCCTCCAGTCGGCGCAGACCCAGGCGGACCGGCAGGTGGTGGCCAGCCGGACGGCGCTGGAGCAGGCGGAGGCCCGCCGCGACGTCGACGAGGCCTCGAGCCGCGTCCAGGTCGAGAACGCCCGCCAGGGCGTCGTGACCGCGCAGAACAACCTCGATTCGGCCCAGACGGACCGGCCGTCGCTGATCGCCCAGCAGCGGGGGCTCGTCGCGGTGTCGCAGGCCGCGGTGGCCTCGGCGCAGAAGGACGTCGACGACACCGTCCTGCGCGCCACTGCGGACGGCACGATCGCCGCCCTCAACGGCGCCGTCGGCGAGGTCCTCGCCCCGAGCGCGGGTACGACCCCGCTCGCCCCGGGCAGCACGGGCGCCATCCCCGGTGCCGACACACCGACCAGCCCGGCGGCGGGCACGGTCAGCCGGCCCGGCGGAACGCAGTTCCTCGTACTCGACAACGTCGACACCTTCGAGGTCGTCGTGCCGTTCGAGGAGTCCGACGCGGTACGTGTGTCACCCAACCAACGGGTGGACGTGCGCTTCGACGCCGTCCCGGACCTGACTCTGCCGGGTAACGTCGTAGCTGTGTCACCGTCGGCGTCGGCGCTCTCCGGAGTGATCAGCTACTACGTGACCGTCGGGCTGAGCCAGTCCGACCCACGGCTGCGCAACGGCCAGACCGCGCAGGCGTCGGTGGTCACCTCCGAGCTGCGCGACGTCCTGGCGGTGCCCAACACGGCGATCCGTCGCCAGGGCGGGCGGACGCAGGTGACGGTGCAGCGGTTCGACGGTCAGCAGGTCGTGGACATCACGCCCGGCGTGGTCGGCGACACCTACACACAGGTGCTCTCGGGGCTGTCGGCGGGCGACGAGGTCGTCGTGCCGAACGGCCGCTGACCAGTCCGTACAGGAAGAGGAGGCGCGACCATGTCGAGCCCGAACGACGGGCCCCCCTCGGGCGGAACCGCGACGGATCCGACCGGCCCGCGGGCCGACGGCAACGGGTCCGACGGCGCCGGGTCCGACGGTGCCGCCGCGCCCGACAAGCCGGCAGGCCGCCGTGGGCTGAAGCGCTCCACGAGGGTCGCGCTGCTGATCATCCTCGTGATCGCCCTGCTCGCCGGTGGGGTGTTCGCCGCGAGCTACTTCCTGGACGCGCGCAACTACGTCACCACGGACAACGCCCAGGTCGACGGCGACAAGATCGCGGTCAACGCGCCGTCCAGCGGGACGCTGATCGACTGGCGGGCGAACCAGGGGGCCGAGCTCACCGCGGACCAGGTGGTGGGCCGGATCAAGGTCAACGGTGGTTTCGTGCAGCCGCAGCAGTCGATCCGAGCGCCCGCCGACGCCACCGTCGCGGTCGACAACGGCGTGGAGGGCGCGTTCGTCACCGCGGGGACGCAGCTCGCGCTGGCCTACGACTTCTCCAAGGTCTACGTCACCGCGCGGGTCGACGAGACCGACATCGACGCCGTCACCATCGGGCAGCGGGTCGACTTCACGGTCGACGCGTACCCGGGCAACGAGTTCCACGGCGTCGTCCGCGAGATCCAGGGCGGCGCGGCGGGGGTGTTCTCGCTGTTCCCGCAGTCGAACTCGTCGGGCACCTTCCAGAAGGTGACCCAGGTGATCCCGGTCAAGGTCTCGATCGACGACCTGCAGGGGCTGAACCTGGTGCCGGGGATGAACGTCACGGTGAAGATCCACAAGAACAACAACTGACCGATCCCGTCGATCAGCGCAGCAGCATCGACCAGGCGCTGACCGACCACTCGGCGACGGGGTCCGCCTTCCCCTGCCGCCAGACCCGCACGACGTGGTCGCGGCCGCCTGCCGCGAGCAGGCGGTTGTCAGCGGTCCAGGCGAGCAGGCGGGAACCGAACTGCCGCTGCGCGCTGTCCCAGCGGCCCGGGGCCGCCCCGTGCACCGGCCACGTGACGATCCCGCCCGTGTCCGCGACGGCGACGGCGTCGCTTCCCGGCGCCCAGAGCGGGTTCTGCTCCAGCGCCGGACCTCCGGGAAAGCGGCCGGTCGCGGCGCCGGTGCGGCCGTCGAACACCCGCACCACGCCGTCGCCGGCCGGCGCGGTGCTGGCCGTGGCGACCGCCGTGCCGTCCGGGGACCAGGCGACGGCACCGACGTGCGCGTCCTGGCGGGCGACGGGCTGGGTCGTGAAGCCCACGGGGAGGCGGTGGAACAGCACCAGGTGCGGCGTCGCCGAGAACCCGGCCGCGAGCGCCGTGCCGTCCGGCGACCAGGCGACGCTGCTCGCGGGGCCGGGTGCCGCGAGGCGCCGCACCGGGCCCGGGCCCCCGGCCGACACGTCGACCACCACCAGCTCGTTCGCCTCGTCGCAGCGGACGACGACGGCGTCGGACCGCGGCGACCACGCGACCCGCCCGGTGTAGGACGCGAAGACCCGGGTGCTGCCGAGCAGCGCCCCGTCGACCGCGCGCCAGACCTGCAGGGCACCCGTACCGTCGACGGCGGCGAGCCGGGAGCCGTCGGGCGACCATTCGAGCCCCGTCGCGCGGAAGGAGCCGCGGTACCCGGCCAGGCTGCGCGTCGCCGTCAGGGTGTCGGCGGCGCGGAGGGTCAGGCGGCCGTCGTCGTCGCCGACGGCCACCGTCCTGCTGTCCGGCGACCAGGTCAGCGCCCCCGCGGACGGCTCGTCGGTGCCGTATCGGTACTCGGCCTCGGTGTTGCCGGTCAGGCTGTTCCAGATCCGCAGCGCCGGGGGCGCCCACAACCCGCCGCGCACGACCGCGACGACGTGCACGCCGTCCGGGGCCACGGTGGGCTCGTCGAGGTACCCGACGCCGTCGACGGTATCGGACACCAGCCGGATCCCGAAGGGCGCGAGCAACACCAGCGCCACGCCCACCATCGTGAGCCGGTGACTCCACCGGAGGCGGGGAGGCCGCGCATCCGGATCGGCAGGGTCGGCTCGGACCTGCGCGTCGAGCCGGACGAACAGGTCGTCGTGGCGCGTCGTGGCCGGTCCGGGGGGAACCGTCACCGCCGGCCGGTCGGCCAGTTCGCGCATCGTCTCCGGGAGGTCGTCCGGGTCGGGTGCCGACGCCCCGTCGACCAGCACCGGCAGGGTCGCCACACCGGCGTGCAGCGCCGTCTCGACCTCGACCCGCACCGGGTCGCGCACGTGCATCAGGCGTCGCCTGCCACTGCTGTTCGTGCTCGCGGTCCAGTCGGTGCCGATCACGATGCAGACGACGTCGCACCGGGACACGGCCCGGCCCACCTCCTCGCGCAGCGACGACCCCGACCGCACCGCAGGCGGCCCCACGACGACCGCGCCCCTGCCGTAGCGGCGACGCAGCGCGGCGACGACGCGGCCGGTCTCGGCGGCGGAGTCGGACCGCCGGTGGCTGAGGTAGACCCGTGGCCGCCTACGGAGCAGGCCGCTGCGGTGCACGACCAGCGCCACCAGAGCGGCGAGCAGGGCCCCGGCGACCCACTGCACGGCCTCGACGCCGTGGTCCGGTTCGCCGAGGAACAGCACCACGAGCAGCGCGACGTAGAGCGGGCACGCCCACAGAAGCGCGCGTGCGTTCCGCACGGCACCACCCGTCGCCGCTGCAGGTGTCGCGGTGTCGATACCGCATAGAGGCGTGGGAGGGCGTCCGTGATACCTCTGTCGGGCGTGTCACGCTCTGTTTTCAGACCTCGACGTGCACGGCGGGGCCCTTGGCCTTGGGAGCCGGGCCGGAACGCAGCAGCAGGGCGAGCCCGACGCCCACCGTCGTGATCACCGCGGTGACGATGTACAACCCGTCCATCGCCTCGACGAAGATCTGGGCCTGCAGCTGCTGGTAGGTGGCGTACATCCCCGCGAACTCACCCGCCTGGCCGGACCCGAGCACGGGCATGTCCGTGCCCGAACTCATCATCCCGGCCCGGTCGGCCCCGAGCTGCGCCTGGGTGCGGCTGACCATGGCGGTCAACACCGCCAGGCCCAGCGCGGCGGAGGTGCGCTGCACCACGTTGTTGAAGGCGCTGGCCCGGCTGACCATCGAGGGGGGCACGGCCGCGATGCCGCCGGTCATGATCGGCATCATCGCGATGCCCATGCCGAAGGCGCGCAGGCAGAGCAGCCAGATCAGGTGCCCGTGCGAGGTCTCGAGCGTCAGCACGTGCAGCTCGTAGGTGCCCCACGCGACGATCGTCAGGCCGATCACGGCGGGCCAGCGGGGGCCGAAGCGGTCGTACACCCGGCCGGCGACCGGCATGCACACCGCCATGACCAGCGCCTGGGGCAGCAGGAGCAGCCCGGCCTCGAAGGCCCCCAGCCCCTGGGACTGCTGCAGGTAGAGCGGTATGTAGAACAGCACCGTGAACAGGCCCACCGACAGCACCGAGATCAGCAGCAGCGAGTTGGTGAACGGCCAGAAGCGGAAGACTCGCACGTCGAGCAGCGGGCGGTCGACCTCGAGCTCGATCACGATGAACAGGGCGAAGCTGAGCACGGCCACCGTGAGCAGGATGAGGACCTTGTAGGACGTCCAGCCCCAGTCCTGGCCCTCGGTCAGTGCGAGCAGGAGGGTGAACAGCCCCGTGCCGATCGTGAGGAAGCCCAGCACGTCGAAGCGGCCCTGGTAGGCACCCGGGAAGCGCGGCAGGATGATCAACGCCGCGAAGAAGCCGACGATGCCGACGGGCACGTTGATGAAGAAGATCAGCCGCCAGTCGACGTACTCCACGAGATAACCGCCGAGCGTCGGGCCGACGGCCGGCGCGACGATGATCCCGAGCCCGTACATGCCCATCGCCGCGCCGATCTTCTCCTTCGGCACGATGCGGTAGAGGATCGTCAGCGTCACCACCGGCAGCACGCCACCGGGGATCGCCTGGATGACCCGGAACACGATCATGGAGTTCAGGTTCCAGGCCAGACCGCACAGCGCCGATCCCGCGGCGAAGCCGATCAGCGAGATGTTGTAGACGCGGGTGGAGCCGAACCGGTCGCCGCACCACGCGCTCACCGGCACGACCACGCCCAACGCCAGCGAGTAGGCCGTGGCCACCCACTGGATCTCCTCGGTCGTCGACCCGAAGTCGCGCTGCATCGTAGGGATCGCGACGTTGACGATGCTGACGTCCAGCACCGACATGAACATGCCGGTGATCAGCACGATCATCGGCAGGCCCCAGCCCTGCTGGGGCGCAGGAGTGGGGGCGGCCGGTGCGGGCGGCGGGGCGGTGGTCCGCGGTGCGGGAGAGGGCGGTGCGGGTGGTGCCGGCGGGGTGGTCGCACGCCCGTTCGCTCGCGGCGCCTCCACCGTCGTACCGACGACGGCGGGGCGTTCCACGGCAGGAGTTGCCATAGCTATCAGTCTTGCACAATGTGACATCGCTGCCTTTTCCACGGCGATATCGGGTGACCCCGGAATTCGTTCTTCAGTGATGATCCGGACGAATTCGACAGGCATGCTGCAACGGGTGGTCGATGCGGCGCGGGAGGTGGCGGGCGCCGGTAGGATGGTGACCGCGGCCACAGGGCGTCGGGGTTGCCGTGGCCGCCGGTACGAGGAGGCCACATGCGCCGCACGCTCTACGACGACGACCACGAGGCCTTCCGGGCCTCGGTGCGCACCTTCGTCGACAAGGAGATCGCCCCCCACGTCGACGAGTGGAGTGCCGCCGGGATCACGCCCCGGGAACTCTTCACCGCCGCAGGCCGGCAGGGGTTCCTCGGCATGGAGGTCCCGGAGGAGTACGACGGCGGGGGAGTGGCCGACTTCCGGTTCAACGCCGTGCTCGGCGAGGAGCTCCTCCGGGTCCCGGATGCGGGCGCCGGGCTCGGCATCGCCCTGCACAACGACATCTGCCTGCCCTACTTCCTCGGCTACTGCACCGAGGAGCAGAAGCAGCGCTGGCTGCCCGGCATCGTCTCCGGCGAGCTGGTCACCGCGATCGGCATGACCGAGCCCGGCATCGGGTCGGACCTGGCGTCGATGGCCACCACCGCCATCCGGAAGGGCGACCACTACGTCGTCAACGGCGCGAAGACCTTCATCACCAACGGGATCCACGCCGATCTGGTGATCACCGCGGTCAAGACCGACCCCACCGAGCGCCACCGCGGCATGTCGCTGCTCATCCTCGAGCGCGGCATGGCGGGCTTCACCCGGGGCCGCAACCTGGACAAGCTCGGCCAGCACGCCCAGGACACGGCCGAGCTGTTCTTCGACGACGTGCACGTCCCGGTCGGGAACCTGCTCGGACCGCAGGAGGGCCAGGGTTTCGTGCAGCTCGTGGCGAACCTGCCGCGGGAGCGGCTGTCGATCGCGGTCGCCGCGGTGGCGTCCGTCCGGTCGGTGCTGGAGATGACGCTCGCCTACGTCAAGGACCGGCGGGCGTTCGGGCAGCCCGTCGGGACGTTCCAGAACTCGCGGTTCGTCCTCGCCGAGATCGCCACCGAGCTCGACGTCGCGCAGCATTACGTCGACGACTGCGTCCGCGCGCTCAACGACGGCGAGCTGACGGCGGTGGACGCGGCGAAGGCCAAGTGGTGGACCACGGAGCTGCAGGGCCGGGCGATCGACCGCTGCCTGCAGCTGCACGGCGGCTACGGGTTCATGAACGAGTACCCGGTCGCGCGGGCGTACGCCGACGCGCGGGTCACGCGGATCTACGGGGGCACCACGGAGATCATGAAAGAGGTCGTCGGTCGGGACCTCGGGCTATGACGGCGGCCGTCACCCGGACGGGGCGCGTGCTGCGTTGCGTCGTGAGCGACGCGGCCCGGCACGGGACCCTCGACTTCGACGCGGTGTGCGCGGTGACCGCGGCACTGCGCGCCCTCGAACCGGACGTCGGCGCCGTGCTGCTCGCTGGCGAGGGGGCGCACTTCTGCACGGGCGCGGACGTCGGCATCTTCGCCACGGCGGGCGCCGACGGGGCTGACATCCGGTCGTCGGTGCGAGAACTGGCGGGGGAGCTCCACGACCTCGTCAGGGCGCTCGTCGAGGTACCCGTACCGGTCGTCGCGGCGGTGCGCGGCTGGGCGGCCGGCGCAGGGATGAGCCTGGTCCTGGCCGCGGACATCGCGGTCGCGGGCGCTTCGATGGGGCTGCGTCCCGCCTACTCCGCCATCGGGCTCTCCCCGGACGGCGGGCTGACCTGGACGCTGCCCCGGGCGGTCGGCGCCGCGCGGGCCCGGCACATCCTGCTGACCGACCGGGTGCTCCTCGCGGAGGAGGCGCTCGCGATGGGATTGGTCGCGACGGTCGTGCCGGACGACCAGGTCGACACCGAGGCACTCGGGCTGGCGCAGCGACTCGCCGACGGACCCACCCGCGCGCTGAGTCGGACGAAGCGGCTCGTGCGGGCCGATGGCGACCTCGACGCCCAGCTCGACGCCGAGGCGGACGCGATCGCCGAGTCGGTGACGGACGCCGAGGGCCGGGAGGGTGTGGCGGCGTTCCGCGAGCGCCGGGCGCCGAGGTTCGTCGAGTGACGCCTCCCCGACCGGCCCGTCAGGCCAGGTCGCCGCGCAGCAGGCTCACCGTCGAGTGCCCCGGGTCGCCGTCGAACCGCTCCGCGGACACGTCCACCCGGTCGAACTCCCCGGCAGGCAGCCCGGCCGGGATCGTGAACTCGCCGCGGAACTCCTCGCCGTGCCGGGCCAGCGCGCCCAGCGGCAGCAACCGGCTGCCGCCCGAGTCCATCAGCCAGGCCTCGAGGTAGTCGCCCCCGGCGAGGTTCGTGACACCACGCAGCTCGACGACCATTCGCTGGTCGCCGTCGCGATCGACCATCGCGGCGGTGCCGCTGGCGCTCGGGTCGGCGAACCCGACGGGGCCGAGCTGCACGACGGGGGTCGGGTCGGGCTCCCCGCCGGAGCCGCCGACCCCGACACCGATGCCGACCCCGACACCGAGACCGACGACGGCGGCCGCTGCCACGCCGACAAGCGAGCGCCGCCATCGCCGCGCAGGCCGGAGCGGTACGGGCGCCTCGTCCGTTCCGCCGTCGTGCTCCGGGACGTCGCGGCCACCTCGCACGACGGGTTCGTGCGTGCCCTGCCCGTTGCGCTCCGGTGCGCCGCGGCCGTCGGTCTCGTCGCCGGCCAGCTCCTCGAGGATCGCCTGCCACACCCGCGTCGGCGGGGCCGGCAGCGGCTCGTCGACCCCGTCCGCACGTGCCAGTTCGACGGTACGGCGGAGCTCGTCGACCTCTGCCCGGCACTGGGTGCACACGAGCAGGTGGGCGGCCACCTCCGGGTCGGACTGCTCCGCCGGCAGGGCGGCGAGGGTCAGCTGCTCGGCATCGGGGTGCGGCGCGTTCATCCGGCCCACCCCCGTCTCAGTCTGTCCAACCCGCGGCGCAGGTGGCTCTTGACGGTACCGAGAGGCAATCCCGTCACCGCGGCGATCTGTTGATGCGTGAGGTCGTCGAAGAACGCCAGCCGCACCACCGCCCGGACCTGCGGGGTGAGCCTGCCCAGCTCGTCGGCCACGACGACCGCATCGACGACCTGCTCCGACACCGGTGCCGGGCCCGACGGCGGCGCGGCGTGCCCAGCCCGGTCGGCGGTCCGCAGGTCGCGGAGCCGGCCCGCGAGCCGGTCGGTGACCTGATGGCGGGTGATCCCGACGAGCCAGGCCCCGAGCGTCCCCCGCTCCGGGTCGAAGGTGCTGCGGCTGCGCCAGGCGCGGACGAACACCTGCTGCGTGACGTCTTCGGCGTCGTGGTGAGCGCGCAGGCACCGCAGCGCGATCGCGTAGACCGCGCTTCCGTGCCGGTCGTAGGCCTCGCGCAGCGCGGCCTGGTCGCCCGCGGCGAACCGCTGCTCCAGCGTCGCCGGGGCAGCGGATCCGGCATCGGATCGGGCCGTGGGACGCAGCCGTTCGGCGTCGCTCACCGCGGCGTCCTCATGAGACGTCCGGCCGGGCGACCACCACCACGTTCTCGGTGTACCCGTGTTCTCGATAATCGAACTGACCTCCGCACGTCACGAGCGTCAACCGGGGTGCGCCGTCGCGGGCGAACACCTCGCCGACGGGGAGATCGGTCTTCGGGAACCGGCTGACGGCCTCCACGCGGTAGGCCACGACGCCGCCACCGGCGAGATCGACGGTGACCGGGTCGCCGGGTGCGAGGTCGCCCAGCTTGTGGAAGGCGCCGTACCCCTGCTCCCGGTCGTCGACGTGGCCGGACAGGACCGCCGAGCCCGCGGTGGCTCCGGGACCGGAGCCGTAGCGGTACCAGCCGACGGTCGCCACGTCGAGCGGCACGGCCATCCGGCCCCGATCGTCGATCCCCACCGGTGCGACCGGCGCGTCCACCCCGAGTGCGGGGAGCCGGATGCGCACGGGCGGCTCCGGTGCCGTCGGTGCGGTGGACCCGACCTCGGGCAGCACGGCGGCGACGGGAGGAGCGGCGGGAAGGGCTGGAGCGACCGGAGGTGCGGCGGCGACCACCGGTGCGGGAGTCGCCGCCCACACGCCGATCGGTGCGAGCACGAGCACGAGACCCGCCAGCAGACCGACGAGCGCGCCGGACCGAGTCCTGTGGCCCGGCGCGCTCGTCACGTGCATGTCCGCGTTCAGCGTCGAGCGGCCGAACGCAGGCGGACCGCCGACACGGCGACGACGCTCAGGCCGGCGAGCGTGGTGACGAGCAGCCACGCCGGTGCGCCTCCGTCAGCGGGAGCACCGGACGGTGCCCCGGACGGAACGCCGGACGGCGAGCTGTGCAGGTCGGACACGGTGAACGAGACGAGGCTCAGCTTGCCGCCGTCGAGCTTGCCGATGGCCTGGACGAACGTCGCGGTGCCCTCCTTGAGGTCGACGTCGGCCGGGCCGATCACCGGGTCGGTGGTACCTGCCGCTGCGACGGCCGCCGAGACCGAGCCCGCCGGCACCTCCAGCGCCTTCTCCTGCCCGTTGGACAGACCCTCGATCACCGGCTGACCGCCGGCCAGCACGTCGACGGCCGGTGCCGCGGCGGTGTGCCGCACGACCAGCCGGGCCTGTCCGGCCGGGACCGACGAGACGTCGTTGACGAAGGGGGTGATCTTCGGGTTGCCGCCCTCGTCGAGGTGCGCGACCACGGTCACGTTCCCGCCCGCGGGCAGGTCGGCGTCCGTCGAGAGCAGCGGGGAACCGGAACCGTCGACGGCGTCGGCGGCGAAGAGCGCCAGCTTGTGCGGGCCCGCCGGGAGCTGCACGGGGCCCTGGCTGGTGCCGGGCTCGAAGTCGTCGATCGCGCGCTTGCCGTCGACGTACACGTCGACCGGGGTGTCCGGGACGCCGTGCACGACGTAGACGGTGGCGGTCTCCTGGGCCACCGCGGCGGGCGCGGCGACGAGGGCGAGGGCGAGGGCGCCGCCGACGGCGAGGCCGGCGTGTCGAGCCAGGTGATTCAGTCGCATCGCAACTCCTGCTGAAGGCGTGGGAACCTGTCATCTGCTCTACGGGCGCCCGCCCTCGTGTGGATGCACCTCGGCGCACATTTTTCGTCGGACCGAGACAGGTGACGCGTGGCCGTTCCCCTCGTCGACGCCGTGCTGCAGCGGCGCGACCGCGTGCGAGCCACGACGGCGAGGCTGCGTGCCCGGCACGAGTGGCTCGACCACCTGTCCCGTACCGGCGAGCGGTACTTCCAGCAGCGCGGCAACCACTTCGCCGCCGCGGTCACGTTCTTCAGCGTGCTGACCGCCGTCCCGCTGCTCATGGTGGGCTTCGGTGCCGCCGGTTACGTGCTGTGGCTCAACCCGACGCTCCTCGACGACCTACGCGAGGCGATCACCGACGCCGTGCCCGGCGCGCTGTCCGACGCCGTGATCCCGTTCCTCGACGAGGCCGTCGCGCAGCGCAACGCGGTGGCGGGGCTGGGGCTGCTCGCCGCCCTGTGGTCGGGGATCTGGTGGACGTCCAACCTGCGGGAGGCCGTCTCCGCCCAGTGGGCGCTGCCCGCGCTGCGCCCGACGTCGGTGGCCCGCTTCTGGCACGACCTACGGGTGCTGGTCGTCCTCGGGGTGACGCTGCTGGGCTCGATCAGCGTGTCGGTGCTCGCGACCGGCGTGCTCGACGTCGGCCTGGCCCGGCTGGGCCTGTCCGACGGCAGCGCAGGCGCGCTGGTCGTGACCGGCGCGGCGCTGGTGCTCGGACTGGGCACCGGGTTCCTCCTCTTCTACTGGGTGCTCACCCGGCTCCCCCGGACGGCAGTGCCGCGCCGGGGCACGGTCCGTGCCGCGCTGGTGGGGGCGGTGGGTTTCGAGGTGCTCAAGCAGGCGACGGCGCTGACGATCGGCAGCGTCAGCGGCACTGCAGGCGGTGCAGTGTTCGGGCCGCTGCTGGGCCTGCTGCTGTTCCTCTACCTCGTGGCGCGGTTCGCGCTGCTCCTCGCGGCGTGGGCGGCGACGGCCCGCGGCAACGAGCTCCCGGCCGAGCCCACCCCGGACGCGGAGCCCGCCTCCGCGGTCGTCGCCGGTCCTGTTGTCGAGCGCGCCCCCGTCCGGACACCGGCTGCCGACGTCCGGCCACCGTCGTCCGGCGCGCTCGGTGCGGGGCTCGGCGTCGCGCTCGGCGTCGGCGTGGTGCTCGGCGTCTGGTTGCGCACCCCACGCCGCGGCGCCGACTCCGCGCGCTAGACCGGCCGCGTCAGCAGCAGCGGCCCTCCGGGTGGTGTTCCTGGTGGTCGGTGCGGGCCCGCCAGTACTCGCGTTCGGTCATGGGCGGCTCGGTGTGTCCGCTGCGGCGGTGGTGGGCGAGGTACTGGTCGTAGGCGTGCTCGCCCAGCACCCCGCGCACCCACCAGAGCAGCCCGCGGAGGGTCTCCATCAGTGGTGGCCCCGGGCCCGGGGTGGCACCGCCTGGGCCCATTCCTTCTCCAGCTCCCGCTCGGCGGGCACCGGGAAGAACCCGGAGGGTGCGTAGATCTTCGACGGCAGCGGCTCGTCCTCGGCGCTGCGCCGCCCGCCCGCCCGCAGCGACCTGATCGTCGCGAGCAGCGCTGCACCGATCACGATGACGGTGAGGGTGACGAAGATAATCGACAGGGTGCCCTGGATGAAGGTGTTGCGCACCACCGCTTCCATCGCCTCGACGTTCTTCGCCGTGCCGAAGCTGGTCTCGCCCCGCGCGAGCGCGTCCCGGAACGCCGAGTGCTGCGCCCAGTAGCCGATGGCCGGCACCGAGGAGAAGATCTTGTACATCGACGCGGTGACGGTCACGACCGTGGCGAACGCCAGCGGCACGATCGGCACCCACAGCAACCCGACCCGGCCCCGGCCGGCCACGATGGCCATACACACCGCCAGCGCGATCGCCGCGAGCAGCTGGTTCGCGATGCCGAAGAGCGGGAAGAGCGTGTTGATCCCCCCGAGGGGGTCGGTGACACCCATGATCAGGATGGCGCCCCAGCCGGCGACCATGATCGCGGTGCAGATCCAGGCGCCGGTGCGCCACGAGGTGTCCCGGAACCGCGGCGCGAAGTTGCCGACGAAGTCCTGGAGCATGAACCGGGCCACGCGGGTGCCGGCGTCGACGGCGGTGAGGATGAACAGCGCCTCGAACATGATCGCGAAGTGGTACCAGAAGCTCATCAGCCCGGACCCGCCGATGAGCTGCTGCATGATGTGCGCCAACCCGACGGCCAAGGTGGGGGCGCCTCCGGTGCGGGAGACGATCGACTCCTCGCCGACGTCGCGGGCGGTCTGCGCCAGCACGTCGGGGGTGATGTTGACTCCGACCAGGCCGAGCTGGTTGACGAACGCCGCAGCCGTCTCCACGGTGCCGCCGGTGGCGGCGGCGGAGGCGTTCATGGCGAAGTAGATGCCGCGGTCGATCGACAGGGCGGCGACCAGGGCCATGATCGCGACGAACGACTCCATGAGCATCCCGCCGTAGCCGATCAGGCGGGTCTGACGCTCCTTCTCCACCAGTTTCGGGGTCGTCCCCGACGAGATCAGGGCGTGGAACCCGGACAGGGCACCGCAGGCGATGGTGACGAACAGGAACGGGAACAGCGGCCCCGACACCACCGGCCCACCCGCGGCGCGGCCGGCGAACTCGCTCACCGCGGGCGCGGCGATGGCCGGCTGCACGACCACGATCGCCACGGCGAGCATGATGATCGTGCCGATCTTCATGAACGTCGACAGGTAGTCGCGCGGGGCCAGCAGCAGCCAGACGGGCAGCACCGCGGCGATGAAGCCGTAGATGATGATGGCCCAGGCGATGGTGGTGCGGTCCAGGGTGAACAGCGCCGTGCCCCACTCGGTCTCGGCGACGGCACCGCCGCCGATGATCGCCGCCATCAGCAGGACGAAGCCGATGACCGAGACCTCGCTGACCTTCCCCGGCCGCCAGAATCGCAGGTAGAGGCCCATGAACAGGGCGATCGGAATGGTCATGGCGACAGAGAAGACGCCCCAGGGGCTCTCGCCGAGGGCGTTGACCACCACCAGGGCGAGGATCGCCACGATGATCACCATGATGGCGAGGGTGGCGATCAGGGCGGCGAATCCGCCGACCAGACCGAGTTCCTCCCGCGCCATCTGGCCCAGGGACCGGCCGCCGCGACGCATGGAGAAGAACAGCACCAGGTAGTCCTGGACCGCCCCGGCCAGGATCACCCCGACGATGATCCACAGCGTGCCGGGCAGATAGCCCCACTGCGCGGCCAGGACCGGGCCCACCAGGGGTCCGGCGCCGGCGATGGCGGCGAAGTGGTGGCCGTAGAGCACACGCCGGTCGGTCGGCATGTAGTCCTGGCCGTTCTCGTTGTACTCCGCCGGCGTCGCGCGCCGGTCGTCCGCCTGCGTGATGCGCTTCTCGATGTAGGTCGAGTAGAAGCGGTAGGCGATGAAGTAGGTGCAGACGGCGGCGAAGACGAACCAGATGGCGTTGACCGTCTCCCCGCGGATCAGGGCGATCATCACCCAGGCCACGCCGCCGAGCAGGGCTACGCCGACCCATGCGGCGATCCGCAGCGGCGTCCACCGCCCCCGCTGCTCGTCGAGGACCTGCGGGTCGACAGCCGGCGGTGGCAGATCCGGGTCGAGGGCGAGGCCGCCCTCGTTCTCGGGCCTGTCGTCGGCGGAGCGTGTGGTCATCGAGCCCTCCCGGGTCCGGCTGGGGCGCTCTGCGGCGCTGCGGCGCTCCTTCGCGGGGCCCTGAATATAGGTGTTTCGAGCGCTTTCGGCAGTGGTCGCTCCGCATGGATGAGAAGACCGTCCGGTCGGACGGTCCAAGAGCCGTTACCGCTAGCCTCGCCAACCGTCGGTGGCGCACGGCACCGGTGCGGCGACGGGAGGCCGGGTGGGCGAGCAGATCGCGGGTGAGGCCTCGCCGCGGCTCGCCCGCGTCGTGCGGCCTGCCGACATCGCCGCCGCCCTGGACGATGTCGGCGTCCCACGGCCCCGACCCGTGCTCGTCCTGGTCGGCGGGGCGGGAGGCATGGACGAGGCGACGCAGCAGGTGCTGACCCGGGTGCTGCGCGACGCCGTGCTGCCGGTGGTCGAGCGGCACGGCGCAGCCGTCGTCGACGGGGGCACCGACTCCGGCGTCATGCGCATGCTGGGCCGGGCGCGGGCCGAGCGGAACGGTGTGTTCCCCCTGGTCGGCGTGGCTGCTTCCGGGACCGTCCGCGTCCCCGGCGGCCCGACGATCGACGACGCGGCGGAGCCGGAGCGCCACCACAGCCACCTCGTCCTCGTCCCCGGTGAGGCATGGGGCGACGAGTCGCCGTGGCTGACCGACGTCGCGGACGTGATCGCGGGCGAATGTGCCTCGGTCACGGTGGTCGTGAACGGTGGCGAGATCACCTACGCCGACGCGAAGGGCAGCCTCGACCGCGGGCGGCCGGTCGTCGTGCTGGCGGGAACCGGCCGCACGGCCGACGCGATCGCCGACGCCCGTGCCGGGCGTCCCGCGGACCCACGCGATGCGGCGATCGCCGCCTCGCCACTGACCCGCGTGGTCGCCGTGCAGGATGCCGCCGAGGTGCGCGCCACGATCGACGCGCTGTTGTCGCAAGCGTGAGGAGCACGCGATGAGACGTCCTGCGCTGCTGGTCCGGTTCCCGCTGTGGCGCCCGCCCCGCGAGTCCCCGCCCCCGGTCGTGCCGGAGGCGGTCACTGACTACCCGGAACTGGCCGACGACATCAGCACCGTCGACCACGTCGTCGGCCCCGCGTTCCACGAGGCGGACCTCTCGGCGCTGCGGCACCAGCACCGCTACCGCCGCCAGCAGGTCGTCATCATCGCCGGCTCGGCCCTGCTGACCGGCCTCGGTGGCCTGCAGGCCGTCTTCCCGCAGGAACGGTGGCCCGGCCTCGCGCTCGCCCTGCTCGGCGCGCTGCTCGCCGTGCTGAGCAATGCTGTGAACGAGTTCAACGCGCTGGAGAAGTTCATGACGGAGCGGGTCAAGGCGGAGCGGCTCCGCTCGGCCTGCTTCCGCTTCCTGTCGCGGACGGGTCGGTACACCGGTGAGGACCGGGTGAGCGTGCTGCGCCGGGTGGTGCTCTCGATCCGTGCGGGGGAGGAGCCCTCGTGACGGACGCACCCGTTGATCGTCAGGCGGAGGCCGCGGCCGATCGCGCCCGCGCGTTCCATCGGCTGTACCTGCGGCTCCGCATCGACGACCAGCTCCGCTTCTACCGGGCCCGGCGCACCGAGTACGCCTCTGCGCACCGGCAGGCCGTCATCCTCCGTACGGCTCTGTTGCTCGGAGCCGCGGCGGCTGGCGTCATCACCCAGTCGACGAACGGGACGGCCCGGGCCGCATGGGCGGTGGCGGGTGCCCTGCTGGCGGCGCTCGCCGCGGCCGTCACCGCGTTCGAGACCCTCGTCGGGTTCCCGCAGCTCGAGAAGATCTACGGTGACGCCGCCCGGAACCTGGAGGAGGCGAAGGTCGACTGGGAGGACGTCGACCCGGAGAGGGTTCCCGTGCAGGAGGTCGAGCGCGTCGAGGACGTGTTCCGCAGCGAGCGGGGGCAGTGGGGGCAGCTGGTGGTCAAGTCCGCGGCGCCGGCGCCGCCCGCACCTCCGGTGGCGCCGAAGGACCCGTCCGCCGCCAAGTGAGGTTCCGGCGCCACGGTGCCCGGGCTCGTCAGCGACGTCCGACGACCAGTTCCGTGACGGGGTCGTGCGGCAGGTCCGGGGCCCCGTCCACGACGACGTCCGCCCGCTCCCACGGCCGCTCGGCTGCAAGGAACGGTCCGGGCGCGCGCGTCCCAGGGCGGCGGCCGGTAGGCGACGGCCTCGCCGCGGCGCAGCGGCGCGAGCACCCCGTCGATCATCAATGCCGACCAGTCGAACATGGCGTGGTACCAGGCGATGTCGTCGGTGTGCACGACGGCCGCACCAGGGACTCGGCCGACGATCTGCCCCGTCACCGTCGTCTTCCCGCCGCCGCTGCGCCCGTCGACGGCCAGGAGCAGGGGAGCCGAGCGTGGGACCGGGGCGCCGAGGATCTCGTGCAGGAGGTGGTCGATGCGGCGGACCGTCCAGGGCCCGGACCAGGGCTCACCGTCGGGGAGGTCCGCCGAGGAAGGATGCCTGACCGCCGCTACCGAGCGGGACGTGAGCGGGGTCGCGACCCGACTGACGCTCCGCTCGCCGCGGGGATTGATCGCCGCGACCGTCGCCCGGTGGCTGTCCCGGGGACCACGAGGCGACGTTCGCGGTGATCACCGGCGCACTGCATGGCGAGCGCGTGATCGGTCTGCGGATACGCTGACGTCCAGGCGCGAGCGGGGGAGGGCACGATGACCGTTCTGGGCATCGACATCGGAGGCTCGGGGATCAAGGGTGCGCCCGTCGACGTCGAGGGCGGTGCCCTCGCTGACGAGCGGTTCCGGCTCGAGACGCCGCGGCCCGCCACCCCCGACGCGGTGGCGGCGGTGCTCGCCGACGTGGCCGGGCACTGGAAGGGGACCGACGCCATGGGTGTCACGTTCCCCGGCGTCGTCCGCCGCGGCGTGATCGGCACCGCGGCGAACCTGCATCCGGACTGGATCGGTGTGGACGCGGCGGCGCTGTTCACCGAGCACACGGGCCGGCGCGCGACCGTCCTCAACGACGCCGACGCCGCGGGCGTCGCCGAGGTCGCCTTCGGCGCCGGTCGCAACGTGCACGGGGTCGTCCTGCTGCTGACCTTCGGTACCGGCATCGGCAGCGCCCTGTTCCTCGACGGCGTCCTCGTGCCCAACACCGAGTTCGGCCACCTCGAGCTCAACGGGGCCGACGCCGAGCTGCACGCCTCGGACCGCATCCGCGAGGAGCAGGGCCTGCACTGGGAGAAGTGGGCCGGCCGCGTGCAGGACTACCTGCAGGTCGTCGAGCGCCTGCTGTCCCCCGACCTGATCATCATCGGTGGTGGCGTGAGCAAGAAGGCCGACCGGTTCCTGCCGTACGTGAAGGTGAACACGCCGGTCGTGCCGGCGGTGCTGCAGAACAGCGCCGGCATCGTCGGAGCGGCGATGGCCACCACCAGTCAGCTCTGACAGGTCAGGGCCCGACCTTCACCGACGCCCCCGTGCGCAGGCTCTCGTTTGCCGCGTCGGCCAGCACGAGCGCGGCACGACCGTCGGCGAACCCGGGTGAGAAGGTGCTGCCCGGCTCGACGCCGGTGACGAAGGCGTCGAGCTCCGCACGGTAGGCCGGCGTGTACCGGTCGAGGAAGAAGTTGTGGTACGGCGGCGCGACCTCGGTGCTGTCGGCGCCCGAGAAGCGCACGCTCGTCGGCAGCTGGTTGCCCGCGGTCAGCATGCCGCGCGCGCCGAACGCCTCGAGCCGCTGGTCGTAGCCGAACGCGGCCCGCCGCGAGTTGGTGATCGAGCACAGCGCACCGCCGGCACCGCGCAGGACGACCACGGCGGTGTCGATGTCGCCGGCCTCGGCGATCTCGGACGAGACCAGGTTCGCGCCGGACGCGCTGACCTCGACGACGTCGCCGAGGAAGAAGCGGGCCATGTCGAAGTCGTGGATGGTCATGTCGCGGAACAGGCCGCCCGAGGTGGCAACGTAAGTCGCGGGCGGCGGTGCCGGGTCGCGGCTGATGATCGTCAGCTGCTCGAGCGTGCCGATCTCGCCCGCCTCGACCCGCGAGCGGATGTCGGCGAACGACGGGTCGAAGCGGCGGTTGAAGCCGAGCATGACCCGGTCGGTCAGCGCCCCGATCTCCGCGGAGCAGGCGTCGACCCGTGCGATGTCGAGGTCGATCGGCTTCTCGCAGAGCACCGCCTTGCCCGTCCGGACGGCCCGGATGAGCAGGTCGACGTGCGTGGGTGTCGGCGACGCGACGACGACGGCGTCGATCGCCGGGTCGTCGATCACGGCCTCGACGTCCGTGCTCCACGGTGCGGCGAACTTCTCGCCGACCTCGCGGGCCGACGACTCGAACGGGTCGACGACCCGGGCCAGCTCGGCCCGCGGGTGGACGGTGATCGAGTCGGCGTGCACACGCCCGATCCGGCCGCAGCCGATCAGACCGAGTCGCACCATGTACTTCTCCTTGAAGGACGGGGAAATGATCCGGAGACGGTCAGTTCGACGGCCGCGACCACGGCGTGCCGGTGCTGCCGCGCACGGTGAGCCGGGTCGGCAGGACCACCTCGGTCGGGCTGGCCTCCGCGTCCGCGAGGGTGTCGAGCAGCATGCGGGCGGCCACGGCGCCCTGCTCCTGGACGGGCTGGGCGACCGTCGTGAGGTCGACGACCGACGCCATCTCGTGGCCGTCGACACCGATGACGGACATCCGGCCCGGGACGGCGATGCTCGCCCGCCGCAGCGTCCGGATCGCCCCGATGGCCAGCTCGTCGTACTCGGCCACCACCGCGGTGGGCAGCGTCGGCCGGTCCATCAGCGCCGCCATCGCCGCGGCGCCGCCCTCGATCCCGTAGGTCGCGGCCGACACGACGTCGATCCGCGAGCCCAGCCCCGCGGCCTCCATCGCCTCCCGGTAGCCCTCGCGGCGGCAGCGCGACGAGGCGAAGCCGAAGTCGGCCTCGTCCTCCACGCCCGTGATCATGACGATGTCCTCGTGGCCCTGGTGCAGCAGGTGGTGCACCGCGGTGCGCGTCGCGCCGACGTCGTCGATCCGGACGCACGACACCCCGGGCAGCGCGGCGCCCACCGTCACGAGCGGCATGTCGAGCGCACGAAGTGCAAGCGTGTGCTCCTCGGTCAGCGGGACCGTCAGCGTGAGCACCGCATCCACGCGGCGTGACAGCGGCATCCGCTCGAAGAAGCGGTCGCGGGCCTCGCCGGTGCCGAGGTGGTAGAGCAGGACGTCGTACCCGGCCTCGTGGAGCACCTCGTAGGCGCCCGCCACGACGTTGACGAAGAACCAGCGCGTGACGAAGGGGACCACCACGCCGATCGTCAGCGTCCGGCCCGACGCCAGGCCGGACGCCTGCGGCGACGCGCTGTACGACAGTTGTTGTGCGGCCTCGTGGACCCGCTGGCGGGTGGCGGCCGAGATGCTGGAATGGCCGCGCAGTGAACGCGAGACGGTGGACGCGGACACGCCCGCCAGGGCCGCCACGTCCAGAATGCTCGCCCGCCGGGGGCGTCGAACGGCGTGCGGCGGCGGGTCGGGAACGACGTTCACCAAGGGTGCACCGTAAACCCTGGACACGACGTGTCTCAACCGCAGAGGGCCGGGCATCGGCGGGCTGAGGGAGCGAAAGCGAGGCAGCGGCCTGCGCGGTGCGGCAGACTGGAGGCGCCACGGCCGGTCTGCCCATGGAGGGAGGGTCGGTGAACGTCGTCCTCTACACCGCCCTCGCGCTGCTGCCCGCAGCGGTCTTCGTCGCCGCCGCGAAGGCGCTCGAGCGCTGGAGCCGGGGCGAGCGCCGGTCCCGGGGGCGTCGGCCCGCGTACGCCGAGCCCACCGGGCCGCCGATCGAACGGCTCGTCGCCGACCTGCGCCGGCTCGGTCGCGACTACTCACGTATCGCGGAATCCGATCTTCCGCGCAGGCAGTCGCGGTTGCGGAGTGTGACTCTCGCCTACGACGACACCCTCAGCGCGTGCTGCACCGCGCTGGAGATCCCCGCACCCGGGCGGCCCCCGTTCGACCCCGTCCAGCGACTGGAGATCGAGGCGACCCTGGCGCAGCGCGGTCTCACCTGGTAGGCGGGCTTCGGCTCCAGGTGGATCTTCAGGCCGGCGCGTCCGGGATGTGAAGAAAACGTGATCTGGCGACGGGCCGTCATGTCTCGCCGTCACCCGGAAGATCTGGCACTGTTCCCCGGAAGGCTGTGCGCTGCGCCACGTTCGCAAGCGTTTCACCTGGACGGAGGGTCGATGAAGATTCCACGGATGAGGACGCCGCGGCGGTCATCCCGGTTCGCCGCGATGGTCGGCGCGGCGGCGCTGGTGACCTCGCTCGCAGCCTGCTCGAGCGGCCCGCAGGGCACAGTGATCAACCTCTACGGCGGCGCCAGCGCGTCGAAGTTCGACGAGATCATCGCCGACTGCAACGCCCAGGCCGGCGGGCGCTACACGATCGTCGGCAACCTGCTGCCGAGTGACGCCGACGGCCAGCGCGACCAGCTCGTGCGGCGGCTCGCGGCGAAGGACGCCGGGATGGACCTGCTCGGCATGGACGTCACGTGGACGGCGGAGTTCGCCGACGCGGGCTGGATCCGCGAGCTGAACCCGCAGCAGACCGCCGCCGCGACCAAGGACATCCTCCAGCCGCCGATCGACACGGCCACCTGGAAGGACAAGATCTACGGCATTCCAAAGCACACGAACGTGCAGCTGCTCTGGTACCGCAAGGATCTCGTCCCGACGCCGCCTGCGACGTTCGACGAGATGATGCAGATGTCCCAGCAGCTCAAGGACCAGGGCAAGCCGTACGAGATCGGGTTCACCGCCGCGCAGTACGAGGGCTACGTGGTGAACATCAACAACCTGATCAAGGGCTTCGGCGGCCGGGTCGTCAACGAGGACAGCACGGCTCCCGCGATCGACGACAAGACCGTGCAGGCCCTCACGCTGCTGAACAAGCTGGCCACCTCCGGCCTGACGAGCACGTCGCTCTCGAACGCCCAGGAGCCCGAGGTCTTCGCAGACCTGCAGGCCGGGCGCTCGGCCTTCTCGCTGAACTGGCCGTACGTACTCGCCTCCATGAAGGAGGCCAACCCGGACCTGGTGCCCAACCTCGGCTACGCGCCGTACCCGTCGGTCACCGCCGGTGCGCCTGTCACCACCACGCTGGGCGGGATGAACTTCGCGATCAGCAGCTACAGCCGTCACCCGGACGAGGCCTTCGACGCGGCGATGTGCCTGCGCTCGCCGGAGCACCAGCTCCAGCACGCCATCAACGCGGGTGAGCCCCCGACGAACCGGACGGTCTACGACCAGCCGGACATGCAGGAGGCGTACCCGATGGCCCAGGTCATGCTGACCGAGCTGGAGACCGCCAAGCCACGGCCGATCTCGCCGGTCTACCAGAACATCTCGACCGTTCTGTCGACCACGCTGTCGCCGCCCGCGGCCATCAACCCGCAAGTGTCGGCCGACGAGCTGCGCACCTCCGTCCAGGACGCGATCGAGGGCAAGGGGATCCTGCCGTGACCCAGAGCCAGACACCGACACCGGCGGCCGCCGAGGCCATCGAGAGGCGCGAGGACGACGGCTCGATCGACGTCGCGCGCACGCGGCACAACGAGGCGCAGCGTGCTGAGCGCAAGCTGGGGCTTCTGCTCGTCGCTCCCGCGGTGACCATCATGCTCGCGGTCGCCGCGTACCCGATCATCTACGCGTTCTGGCTGTCGCTGAACAAGGCGGACCTGCGCCGACCGGACGCGAACGAGTTCATCTGGTTCGACAACTACGTCACGGTGCTGTCCAGCCCGATCTGGTGGCGGGCGTTCGGCGTGACCATCTTCATCACGATCATCAGCGCGTTCCTCGAGCTGGTGTTCGGCATGCTCCTGGCCATCGTCATGCACCGCACGATCGTCGGACGCGGGCTGGTGCGGACATCGGCACTCGTGCCCTACGGGATCGTGACCGTCGTCGCCGCGTTCTCCTGGCGGTTCGCCTGGACCGAAGACCTCGGTTATCTGACACCCGCCGGGTCGGCGCCGCTCACCGAGTTCTGGCCGTCCATCTGGATCATCATCCTGGCCGAGGTCTGGAAGACGATCCCGTTCATGGCGCTGCTGCTGATGGCCGGCCTGGCGCTGGTGCCCGAGGACCTGCTGAAGGCGGCCTCGATGGACGGTGCGAACGCCTGGAAGCGGTTCTGGATGATCACCGTGCCGCTGATCAAGCCGGCCATCCTCGTCGCGCTGCTGTTCCGCACGCTGGACGCGTTCCGGGTGTTCGACAACATCTTCATCCTCACCAGCGGTGCCAACGGCACCAGCTCGGTGTCGATGGTCGCGTTCAGCAACCTGATCCGAGGGCTCAACCTCGGCATCGGTTCGACCATGGCGGTGCTGATCTTCATCACCACCGGGATCATCGCCTTCATCTTCATCAAGGCCTTCGGCGCGGCAGCGCCCGGGGCGGACCCGGGAGGGAGGAAGTAACCGTGCAGACCGAGACCACGCAACGCAAGCTGATGTGGTGGGGCGTCAACGTCATCGTCCTGCTGTACGCGTTCATCCCCGTGATCTGGATCGTCTCCCTGTCGCTCAAGGACGACGCGACGCTGAACGACGGCAGGTACCTGCCCGTGTCGCCGAGCGGCGACAACTACGCGGCGATCTTCTCGAACCCGGACTTCCTGCGGGCACTGTTCAACTCGATCGGCATCTGCCTGATCGCGACGCTCATCGCGATCGTGTTCGGGACGATGGCCGCCTACGCGATCGCGCGCCTGAACTTCCCGGGTAAGACGGCGATCGTAGCCGTGTCGCTACTGATCTCGATGTTCCCGCAGATCGCCCTGGTGACCCCGCTGTTCAAGATCCTGACCACCATCGGGCTCTTCGACACCTGGCCCGGCCTGATCATCCCCTACGTCACGTTCGCGCTGCCCCTGGCCATCTACACGCTCTCGGCGTTCTTCCGCGAGATCCCGTGGGACCTCGAGAAGGCCGCCAAGATGGACGGCGCCACGCCGTACCAGGCCTTCCGTCAGGTGATCACCCCGCTGGCCATGCCGGGCATCTTCACCACGGCCATCCTGGTGTTCATCTCGTGCTGGAACGACTTCCTGTTCGCCCTGTCGCTGACCTCCACCTCGGCAGCGCGGACCGTCCCGGCGGCGATGAGCTACTTCACCGGCGCCACGACGTTCGAGAAGCCGACCGGCCCGGTGGCGGCCGCGGCGGTCGTCATCACCATCCCCATCGTCATCTTCGTCCTGCTGTTCCAGCGGCGGATCGTCGCCGGCCTGACCTCGGGTGCTGTCAAGGGCTGATCCGACAACGCACCCAGCCGAAACCACACTGGCCACCACACTGGCCTCACACCCGAGGAGCTTCGAGAAAATGGCAGAGATCGTTCTCGACCACGTGGTCAAGCGCTACCCGGACGGGGCGCTGGCCGTCGACGACTTCAACCTCACGATCGCGGACGGCGAGTTCATCATCCTGGTCGGCCCGTCGGGCTGCGGGAAGTCGACCACGCTCAACATGGTCGCCGGCCTGGAGGACATCACCGCGGGCAAGCTGATCATCGACGGCGACGTCGTCAACGACAAGGCACCCAAGGACCGGGACATCGCCATGGTGTTCCAGTCGTACGCGCTCTACCCGCACATGACGGTCGGCGAGAACATGGGCTTCCCGCTCAAGCTGGCCGGTGCGGACAAGGGCACCATCCAGAAGAAGGTCAACGAAGCCGCCGAGATGTTGGAGCTCACCCAGCACCTCGACCGGAAGCCGTCGAACCTGTCCGGCGGGCAGCGCCAGCGCGTGGCGATGGGCCGGGCCATCGTGCGCTCGCCCAAGGCCTTCCTCATGGACGAGCCGCTGTCCAACCTCGACGCCAAGCTGCGCGTGCAGATGCGCACCCAGGTCTCGCGTATCCAGAAGAACCTGGGCACCACCACGCTGTACGTCACGCACGACCAGACCGAGGCCATGACCCTCGGCGACCGGGTCGTGGTCATGCGCGGCGGGGTGGTGCAGCAGGTCGGCTCGCCGTCGTACCTCTACGACCACCCGAAGAACCTCTTCGTGGCCGGCTTCATCGGCAGCCCGTCGATGAACTTCCTGCCCGGGCAGCTGCGGGGCGGCGGCACGGTGTCGACGGCTCTGGGCGAGGTGCAGCTGCCGGACGAGTGCCGCCAGGCCGTGGAGCGGTCGAAGTCCAGCGGCAACATCATCCTGGGGATCCGGCCCGAGCACTTCGAGGACGCGGCGCTGGTCGGCGACAAGCCGGGAGCGACGTTCGACGCCCCGATCGACATCGTCGAGGCGATGGGGTCGGACGTCTACGCCTACTTCGTGGTCAAGGGCGAGGAGGCGCGCTCCGCGGATCTCGAGGACCTGGCCAAGGACACCGGGAACGACCTGCACAGCGACGGGGTCGCGGTCACGGCCCGGCTCGACGCCGCCTCGCACGTGCAGCGCGGGCAGACGGCCCGGCTCTGGTACGACACCTCCAAGCTCGCGGTCTTCGACGCCGAGACCGGGCTGAACCTGGCCCCTGGCGGCGCGGACGCGACGACGGCCAGCGGAGCGCAGCGCGCCTGATCATCGGATCACCGGGGCCCTTTCCCGCTCGTCGGGAGGGGCCCCGGTGCATGCGGCACGGCCTTTACCGCCTGCGGCCGAGTTCGGCGATGATCTCGGTGTTCCACGTGTGGTTGTGGAACACCGCATAGCGCTCGCCCGCGACGCGCATGTAGGCGTCGGCCGGCGTCTCGCCCTTCTCCAGCAGGTCGGCACTCTCGATCATCTCGACGACCGGCACGAACTCCTCCGCGTACCAGCGCTTCGCCGCCTCCGGGCGCTCGAGGCACCGCCCCTCGGCGAACATCAGCCGGGCGGCCCAGGCCTCGACCATCTCGGCGAACCACGGGTACTGCTCCGCGTCGCTGAGGAAGAGCGCGCGGCGCCCGGCGCGGCCCACCGGCACCCGCTGCAGGAACAGCCTGCGCAGCTCCCGGCTGGCCAGGTCGGAGCGCGCCCGCACGTCGTCGGGCTCGACGACCGTGCGCACCAGCCGCACGTCGGCCTCGATCTCGGCCAGGTCGAGCGCGCGGTGCACCGCCACGCGGTGGTGCCCGTCGCGGACGAAGTAGATGTCGCCGATCTGGTAGACGTCGATCGGCGGCAGGGGCTCGCCCCGCCGCGCCGCCTCGTCGATCCGCTCGAACCGACGGCGGCTGAGCCCGGAGCGCGGACGGAACTTCGGGTCGAACTCGCGCACCCGGTCCACCGAGCCGACGATCTGGTCCACGGGGATCACCCGGATCCCGAGGGCGACCTCGTCGACGAGGCCGAGTGCGTCGACCACCTCCTGGAACGACAGGGCCTTCCGGTCGCCGCCCTCCTTCCGTAGCAGGCGGGCGGTCAGCGCGGTGATCACCTGCAGCCTGCGCGCGCGCAGGAAGTCGGCTTCGGCGTCGGCCCTGGGGGAGCCGGTGTCACGGATCATCGCGGTCTCCGGGGGCGGAATCTCGAACATCCGGGATCTCGAACATGCGGTAGGGGACCACGTTGCGGATCGTCGTCTCGCCGACCCGCCGGTCGGGCCGCGGGTGGCCGTACGGGTGGATGTGCCCGTGCAGGTGCCAGCGCGGGTGCAGGCGGTCGAGCACGGGGTGCAGCGCGTCGATGCCGACGTGCGGGCGGTCGTCCTCGTCGCCCAGGCCGCGCGGCGGTGCGTGGGTGAGCAGCACGTCGACCGGTCCGGGGAGCCGCCGCTGCAGGCGTCCCACCCGGCGGAGCAGGCGGGCCGCGCGCTTGTGGTACTCGCGCTGGCTGTACTGGTTGGGCCCGGGGCGGTAGCGCACGCACCCGCCGAGACCGGCGATCCGCAGCCCGGCGGCGTCGAGGACGACGCCGTCGGCGTTGTGGCAACCGGCCGGGCGGGGCGGCTCGCACGGCATGCCGGCGCGGAGGAACTGCCCGGACCGGTGCTGGCGGGCGGAGCTGACGGCGGGGTCGTGGTTGCCCGGGACGAACACCACCGGCCGGTCGGTCACCGAGGCGAGGAACTCGAGGTAGTCCCACGGCAGGTCGCCCGCGGCGAGCACGAGGTCCGGCTCGAGCGCGGCGGCCCTGGCGCCCCACAGCGCGTCGCACACCTCGTCGGCGACGGCGAGCACCCGGACCATGCCCGCAGGGTAGGCCCTCAGGGGTCGCCGAGCCGGTCCAGCGCGTCCACGACCAGGTTCCAGAACCGGGCGTGGTCCAGCGTCACGGCCACCCGGGTGTGGCAGTCGGCGGGCTCGGGGCCGCGCAGGTCGGCCACCGTCATCCCGGTGGTCAGCTCCCCGTGCAGCTCGACGTCCAACGGCGCCCGGCGCGTGGTGAGCACCTCGGGGTCGATGACCAACGCGACCGCGCACGGGTCGTGCACGGGCGGCGCGGCGAAGCCCTGCAGCGTGCGGTAGGTGCCGGCGAAGAACTCCAGCAGGTCGGCGACGAACCGGGCGGGCGCCGTGTCGAGCTCCACGATCCGAGCGACGGCCTCCGGCGTGGCCAGCGCCTGGTGGGTGAGGTCCAGCCCGACCATCGTCACCGGCCACGGCTCCCGGAACACGATCTGCGCGGCCTCCGGGTCGCAGCCGATGTTGAACTCGCTGACGGCGGTCCGGTTGCCGCGCGCGTAGGCGCCGCCCATGAGCACGACCTCGGCCACCCGCTCGACGATCCGCGGTTCCTTGCGGGCGGCGACCGCCACGTTGGTCAGCGGACCGGTCGGGACCAGCGTGACCGTGCCGGGCGGGTGCGCCATGACCGTGTCGACGATGACGTCGACTGCGTGCCGCGGGTCGAGCGGGACGTCGAGCGCGGGATCGGGGTCGGGCAGCACCGGGCCGTCGAGCCCGGACTCGCCGTGGATGTCGCTCGCGACGCGCGCGGTCCGCAGCAGCGGTCGGGTGCACCCGGCGGCGAACGGCACGCCGGTGATGCCACCGACGCGGGCGACCGCGAGCGCGTTGCGGGTGACCTTCTCCAACGTCTGGTTGCCCGCCACGGTGGTCACGGCGAGCAGCTCGATCTCCGGGCTGCCGTGTGCGAGGAGCAGCGCGACGGCGTCGTCGTGGCCCGGGTCGCAGTCGAGCAGGATCTTGCGGGGCACGGCCGGAACCTACTCCGACGACAGCGCCGTTCGCCGGAACCTGTCCGAGGAGGGTGCCGTTCGTCGGAGGGGCGCCGTAGGGTTGCGGCGATGACCAGCACGACGTCGCACCGTGGCCCCCTGCAGGGGATTCGGGTCATCGACTTCAGCACCGTCTACGCCGGGCCCATCACGGCGATGCTGCTCGGCGACTACGGCGCGGACGTCCTCAAGGTCGAGCTGCCCGCCGGGGATCCGGCCCGCACCCACGGCTGGTCGGTCAAGGGGCCCGATGGGATTCAACATGGGCTGTGGTGGAAGGTGATCGCCCGCAACAAGGAGGCGATGACGCTCGACGTCCGCACGCCCGAGGGTCGCGAGATCATCCTGAAGCTGGTGGCCGATGCCGACGTCATGACCGAGAACTTCCGGCCCGGCGTGCTGGAGGGCTGGGGCCTGGGCCCGGACGAACTGCACGCGGTGAACCCGCGGCTGGTCCTGCTGCGCACCACCGGCTTCGGGCAGGACGGCCCCTACGCGCGACGGCGCGCCTTCGGCTCGCTGGCCGAGGCCATGACCGGGTTCGCGCACCTGACCGGGCAGCCCGACGGGCCGCCGACGCTGCCGCCGTCCGGGCTCGCCGACGGCGTCGCCGGCATCACCGGGGCCTTCGCGGTGCTGACCGCGCTGCGCGCCCGCGACCACGGCGACGGCCTCGGAGCCGGGCGGGGCCAGGTGATCGACCTGTCGCTCTTCGAGCCGCTGCTGGGGATCATGGGACCGGCGCCGAGTGCGTACGACCAGCTCGGCGTGGTGCCCACCCGCCAGGGCAACCGCTCGCGCAACAGTGCACCCCGCAACACCTACCGCACGCGCGACGGGCAGTGGGTGGCCGTGTCGTCGGCGTCGACGTCGGTCGCCGAGCGCGTGATGCGGCTGGTCGGGCGCCCGGACCTGGCCGACGAGCCGTGGTTCTCCTCCGCCCGCGAGCGGGTGGCGCACGTCGACGAGCTCGACGGCGCGGTGCAGAACTGGATCGAGGGCCGCGATCTCGACGCCGTCGTCGAGGCCTTCGAGGAGGTCGGTGCGGCGCTGTTCCCGGTGTACGACGTCGCGCAGCTGTTCGCCGACCCGCAGGTGCAGGCCCGCGACGCGGTGACCACCGTGGACGACGAGGACCTCGGGCCGTTGCGCATGCAGAACGTGTGGTTCCGGCTCTCGGGCACGCCGGGCGGCATCCGGTTCGCGGGCCGGCGGCTGGGGCAGGACACGGACGCCGTGCTCACCGAGCGGCTCGGGTACACGCCCGAGCAGGTCGCGGCGCTGCGGAAGGGCGGGGTGGTGTGACTGTGGTGGACGGATGACGGCAATGATCAGCAGCCGGGTGAACCGCAGCTACCTGTTCGCACCCGGCCACAACGCGAAGCTGCTGGACCGGGTGTTCACGGCGGGCGCGGACGCGGTGATCCTCGACCTCGAGGACGCGGTTCCGGAAGACGCCAAGGACCGCGCGCGGCACATGGTCGCCGCGGCGATCCAGGACCGCGCCGCACTGGTGCGGGTCAACCCGCCGCGCACGGACACGTGCGCCGCGGACCTCGACGCGGTCGCACCGCACGCCGCCGCCATCCGGATCCCGAAGTGCGAGTCGGCGGAGGACGTGCTGTGGGTGGCCGCCCGGGCCGGCGGGCTGCCGCTCGTGCCGGCGATCGAGACGGCCCGCGGCGTGCTCGCCGCGGAGGAGATCGCCTGCGTGCCGGGCGTCGCACACATGAGCATCGGCGGCCTGGACCTGCTGCGCGACCTCTACGCCGGCGACGGCGGCCTGCCGATGCTCTACGTGCGCAGCCATCTCGTCGTGGTGTCCCGGGCGGCCGGGCTGCCCCCGCCCGTCGACAGCGTCTATCCGTTGATCGACGACGACGCCGGGCTGCGCGCCGAGGCGGAGTTCGTCCGGTCGCTGGGCTTCGGGGCGAAGTCGGCGATCCACCCGCGACAGATCCCGATCCTGCACGAGGTGTTCGCGCCGTCGGCCCGCGATCTGGAGTGGGCGCGCCAGGTGCTCACGGCGTTCGAGGCCGCCGGCCGGGGCGCGACCCGCCTGCCGAACGGCGAGTTCGTCGACCTGCCGGTGGCCCAGCGCGCGCAGCGGCTGTTGGAGATCTCGGGCCCCCAGTGGAGGCACGACCCCCTGGGAGCGTGAACGCGCGCGCGGCGGCGCCGGGCGGGCACTAGCGTGCACGGGTGCGCATCCCGGCTCGCGGCGCGGCCCGCGGTCTGACCGCGGTCGCGGTCCTCGCCCTCGCCCTCACCGCGTGCGGCGGCACGCCTGCCACGCCGACGCCCTTCCCGACGGCCGCCACGTCGTCCGCTCCCGGGCTGCGTGTGCTCGTCACCGGTCTGGAGGTGCCCTGGGGCGTCGCGTTCCTGCCCGACGGCGCCGCGCTCGTGACCGAGCGGGAGTCGGCGCGGCTGTTGCGCGTGGCGCCCGACGGCGCGGTCACCCCGGTCGGGACGGTCGCCGGGGTCGTCGCGCAGGGCGAGGGCGGTCTGCTGGGTGTCGCGGTCTCGCCGGACTTCGCGACCGACCGCACGATCGTCGTCGCCTACACCTCGGCGGCCGACAACCGGGTGGTGCGGCTGCGCGTCGGCGCCGACGGCACGGTCGACGGTGCCGCGCAACAGGTTCTGGTCTCCGGGATCGTCAAGGCCGGGATCCACAATGGCGGGGCGGTGGCGTTCGGCCCGGACGGCCTGCTCTACATCGGCACCGGAGACGCCGGGCGCCGCGCGCCCGCGCAGGACCGGGCCGACCTCGGCGGCAAGATCCTCCGGGTGACCGCCGACGGGGCCCCGGCGCCGGGCAATCCGTTCGGCACGGCCGTCTACAGCCTCGGCCACCGCAACGTGCAGGGCCTCGCGTTCGCGCCCGACGGCACGCTCTACGCCGCCGAGTTCGGGCAGAACCGCGTCGACGAGATCAACCGGATCACCGCGGGCGGGAACTACGGGTGGCCGGAGGTGGAGGGGGTCGGGAAGCGCTCGGGCTTCACCGACCCGCTCGTCACGTGGCCGACCGCCGATGCCTCCCCGAGCGGGCTCGCCTTCGCCGGCGGCGCGCTGTACGCGGCGGGGCTGCGCGGCGAGCGGCTCTGGCGCGTGCCGGTCACGGGCCCCGGTGTCGTCGGCACGCCGGAGGCGCTGCTCACGGGCGAGTACGGGCGCCTGCGCGGGGTGGCTCCGACCACGGACGGCACGGCGCTGTGGACGACGACGAGCAACCGCGACGGCCGCGGCGACCCGGCGCCGGACGACGACCGGATCCTGGTGGTCCCGCTGGCCCCCTGATCTCCCGATCCCGGCCCCGGCCCCGGCTCCCGGCCTGCTCGGCGCGGGTGCCACGCTGCGTGTGCGCCGATCGCCGTGGACGATCTGCACCGTGAGCGAGGGAGCCGCGTGAGCGACGGTCAGAACGGCAGCCGTTTGCGCCGGTTCGGGTGGAAGGCGTTCCTGCTGGCCGCCGTCGTCGTCGCGATGGTGTGGCTGGTGGTCGCACAGCGCGCGCGGATCGTGGAGTCGCTCGGTCTGCTCGCGCGCGCCAACTGGTGGTGGATCGGCGCAGCAGTCGTCGCCCAGGCGGTGTCGATGGGGGCGCTCGCCCGCCAGCAGCGCCGCCTGCTCGGCGTCGGCGGGAGCCGGATCTCCCTGGCCGGCGTCATCGCGACCACCTACGCCGGCAACGCCATCTCGGTCGGGCTGCCGCTCGCCGGCCCGGCGGCGGCCACGGTGTTCGCGATGAAGCGCTTCGTCTCTCTCGGCGCGGAGGCGTCGGTCGCCGGGTGGGCGCTGGCCGTCTCCGGGGTGTTCTCGTCGTTCGCGCTGGTCACCGTGGTGGCGCTCGGGGCGGTGGTGTCCGGTTCCGGGCTGGCGGTGGTCTCCGCCGCGATCGGGGTGCTCGGTGGCGCCGTGCCGCTGGCGGTCCTGCTGCTGTCACTGCGCCGCCCGGGACCGCGGCGGCTCGTGGAGCGGCTGGGGACGCGCCTGGTCGAGACGGTGCAGCGGGTCAGCGGGCACCCGCACGGCGACCCCGAGGAGATCGTCCAGGAGCAGCTCGAGGAGGTCACGGCACTGGAGCCGGACCGTCCCACGCTGTGGATCGCGGCTCTGCTCGCCGCGCTGAACTGGCTGGCCGATGCGGCGTGCCTGGCGTTCTCGATCCTGGCCGTGGGCGGGGAGGTGCCCTGGGAGGGCCTGCTCCTCGCGTGGGCGGCGGGCACGGCGGTGGCGTCGCTCGGCCTGACCCCCGGCGGCCTCGGCGTGGTCGAGGCGGCGCTGAGCTCGGCGCTGATCGCGACGGGCCTGGTCGGGTCGACGGCGATCGCGGCGGTGCTGGTCTACCGGATCGTGAGCCTGTGGCTGGTGCTCGCGGCGGGTGGGCTCACGCTGCTGGGGCTGGGCGGGCCGAAGGTGATCGGGGCCGACGAGTCCGACGACCGGGCCGACCCGGCGCGGTCCGCCTGACGCGTCAGCGGCTGGCCGCCTTCCGGGTGGCGGCCGTCAGCAGGCGCCCGTTGCCGACGGGCAGCAGCCGGGCGAGCTTGTCCAGGACCACGGCGTCGCGGCCCACCAGCACGCGCGGACGCCGGCGGTGCACCGCGCGCAGGATCGTCGCCGCGGCGTCGGCCGGGTCGAGGGTCAGCAGCTTGTCGAAGGAGTCGCGGCCGGCCTCCCACTGCGCGGCCGGGAGACCCGTGCCCACGACCGCGTTGCGGGCGATGTTCGTCCGGACGCCGCCCGGGTGCACGCACGTGACGCCGACGCCGGCGGGCGCCAGCTCGCCGCGCAGCGACTCGAGGAACCCGCGGACGGCGAACTTGCTGGCGCAGTAGGCCGTCTGCCCGGGCGGCGCGACGATCCCGAAGATGCTGGACAGCGCCACGACGTGGGAGCCCGGGTGGGCGGTGAGCACCGGCAGCAGGGCGCGGGTCATCGTGACGACGGCGTGGAAGTTGACCGCCATCACGGCGTCGAACTGGGCGGCGTCCACCTGGTCGAACCGCCCTGCCAGCGCGACACCGGCGTTGTTGACGAGCAGCGTGGTGTCGGGATGGGTGGTGGCCAGGGTCTCGCCGATCCGCGCGGTGGCGTCGGCGTCGGCGAGGTCGACGACGTACGTGGCGATGCGCAGCTGAGGCAGGGTCGCGCAGATCGACTCGGCGACCCCGGCGATGCCCTCGCCGTCGCGGTCGAGCAGCACGAGGTGGCTGCCGCGGTCCGCGAGGCCGCGGGCCAGCGCCGCGCCGATCCCGCTCGCCGCCCCGGTGATCACGGCGGTCCCGCCGTCGAACACGTACCGGCGCATCAGGCCACTCCCTGCCTCGTCGTGTCTGGAAGGCCACCTTCATGTCGCCTGGTGTCCTGAAGGTGGCCTTCCAGACACTCGGAGGGCCCCTCAGGGGCGGGGGAGAACCGGAGGTGGCGGCGGTCCGCGATCCGGCCCCACCGCAGCACGAGCAGGTCGCGCAGGTAACTGTTGCTCAGCCGCCACGGTCCGGTCGAACCCCGGCGCGGCAGCCGGTCCGCCGCCCGCAGCACGTAGCCCGACCGCAGGTTGATCAACGGGGCGAGGCCGTCCGACGGCGGATCGACCACCGTGACGACGGCCTGGCCGTGCGCGCGCATCCGACGCAGCAGCCGGCAGACGTACGTCGCCGCGAGGTCCGCCTTGAGCGTCCACGACGCGTTGGTGTAGCCGAAGGTCAGCGCGAAGTTGGGGACGCCCGAGAGCAGCACGCCCTTGTAGACCACGGTCCGGCCGGGCTCGACCTCCCGGCCGTCGACCCGCAGCGTCGCACCCCCGAGCATCTGCAGCGAGAGCCCGGTCGCGGTCACGACGACGTCCGCGGGCAGCTCGGTGCCCGAGGCGAGCGCGACACCGTGCTCGGTGAGCGTGGCGATCCGGTCCGTGACCACGGACGCGCCGCCGTCGCGGACGGCCCGGAACAGGTCGCCGCTCGGCACGACGCACAGCCGCTGGTCCCACGGGTCGTAGGCGGGGGAGAAGTGCGTGTCGACGTCGAATCCCGCGGGCAGCTGCGCGCGGGCCGCGTCGAGCAGCTTCCGACGCATGAGGGCGGGACGCCGACGACTGAGCTGGTACAGGGACGTCACGAGGGCGATGTTGCGGGCCCGCACGAGGGCGGCGGCCCAGCGCAGCGGCATCCGACCGCCGAAGAGCTTGCGGGCGAGCGGGTCGCGGGTCGGCACCGACAGCACGTAGCTCGGCGAGCGCTGAAGCATCGTCACGTGCGCCGCCTCCCCGGCGAGCGCAGGCACCAGCGTGAAGGCGGTGGCGCCGCTGCCGACGACGACGACCTGCTTCCCGGCCCACCGCAGGTCGGCGGGCCAGTGTTGCGGGTGCACGATCTCGCCCGTGAACCGGTCCGCCCCGGGCAGCGCCGGCTCGTACCCCTGCTCGTAGCGGTAGTAGCCCGAGCAGAAGTACAGGAAGCGGCAGGTGAGCTCGACGGTTCCGGCGGCGGTCTCCGCGGTGACCGTCCAGCTCGCCGTGGTGCTCGACCACTCCGCCGCGACCACACGGTGCCCGAACCGCACTCGCCGGTCGATCCCGCGCTCGCGTGCGGTGTCGTCGATGTAGGTGCGGATCGTGGCGCCGTCCGCGATGGCCGTGGTGCGGGTCCAGGGGCGGAAGGCGTAGCCGAGGGTGAACATGTCGGAGTCGGAACGGACCCCGGGGTAGCGGAACAGGTCCCAGGTGCCGCCGATCGCCTCGCGGGCCTCGAGGACCGTCCAGGTCAGCTCCGGGGAACGGTCCTGCAGGTGGGCGACGGCGCCGACGCCCGACAGGCCCGCCCCGACGACGATCACGTCGACGTCGACGCGTTCGGATCCCATGGAGTCCGAACCTACCCCCGCGACGAGGACGGTGGCGTCAGGATGCGGCGGCGGCGCCCGACAGCCCCGGGCCCGCCAGCTCGCGGGACATGCTGCGTGCGGAGACCGTCAGGAGCTGTCGCACGGAGTCGACTCCGCGCAGGTCCGGCACGACCGTCTCGAGTGCCGCGACGACCTGCCCACCCGGGCCGACCACCGGCGCCGCGACGGTCGTCTCCCCGGCCACGAGCTCGCCGTCGCAGGTCGCGATCCTGGTCAGGCGGGTCACCGACAGCGCGTGAAGCAGCTGGTCCGCGCGGGTCAGGGTGCGCGGCGTGAAGCGGGGCAGCCCCGTGACGACGAGCGAGCGGGCGACCGCGGCGGGAGCGAACGCGAGCAGGACCTTGCCCAACGCGCTCGCGTGGAGCGGGAGCTGTGCCCGTGCCCCGAAGGAGGTGGGGGGTGCCCAGCCGGACTTCTCGACGTAGGCCACCCGCATGTCGCGCAGCACACCCAGCCGGGCGGGGCGGCCGGTGACGGCGGCGAGATCGTCGAGGACCGCGGGGGCGAGCTGGGCGACGGTCGGGCCGTCTGTCGTACCGGTCGCGCAGAGACGGCCGAGGGCCGGTCCGGTCCGGTACCCGTCGGACGAACGCTCGAGCAGTTGCGCCGCAGTGAGCTCGGTGACGAGGCGGTGGGTGGTCGTCAGGGGGATGTGGGTGATCCGCGCCAGTTCGGACAACGACCACTCGCTGCCGTCGGCGAAGACCATGAGGATCGACGTGACCTTGCTGGTGACCGTCCGCCCTGACTCCACCGCGTTACCTGCCATCGTCGGCCTCCCCGTCGCCCCTGATCGGTGATTGCCACCGTCACAGGTGAGGCCGGGCGGGGTGAAGGAAACGTTCTCGTTCAGTGGAAACGCTCTCACTCGTCGGGAACGCATCGTCTCGACGGCCTGGTCGGGGACGGCTCTGGCACTCTCGGGTCTGCCCTGCCGCCGATCCTCCGGAGCGTCTCGTGAGTACACCTGCCCCCACCGTCGCGCTGGTCAACGGCGGCCGGATCCCCCAGCTGGGCCTCGGCACCTGGCCGCTGGACGACGACGGTGCCGAGAAGGCCGTCGCGACCGCCGTCGAGGCGGGATACCGGCTGGTCGACACCGCGGAGAACTACGGGAACGAGCGCGGGGTCGGCCGTGGCCTGCGCGCGTCGGGCGTGCCGCGCGAGGAGCTGTTCGTCACGACGAAGTTCAACCGGCGCTGGCACAGCGTGGACGGGGCGCGGGAGGCGTTCGAGCGCAGCGCGGAGCGGTTGGGCGTCGACTACCTCGACCTCCTGCTCGTGCACTGGCCCAACCCGGACCAGAGGCGGTACGTGCAGGCGTTCGAGGGGATCGTCGCCCTGCTGCGCGAGGGACTGGTGCGCGCGGCGGGCACGTCCAACTTCACGCCGATCCAGCTGCAGGAGGCCATCGACGCCACGGGGGTGACCCCGGACGTCAACCAGATCCAGCTCAACCCCTACGTCGCCCAGGTGCCGTGGCGGGAGTTCGCTGCCGAGCGCGGGATCGTCGTCGAGGGCTACTCGCCGCTCTGGCGCGGCCGCGACCTGCTCGACGAGCCGGTCGTCGCCGAGGCGGCGCGCGCACACGGGAAGACGCCGGGACAGATCGTGCTGCGCTGGCACACGCAGCTCGGCGTGGTGCCGGTGCCCAAGTCGGCCGACCCGCAGCGGCAGGCGGAGAACCTCGCGGTGTTCGACTTCGCGCTGACCGACGACGAGATGGCGGCCCTGTCGGCACTCGACCGCGGGAGCGAGCTGGCGACCGATCCGGCGACGTTCGGGCACTGAGGTCAGGTTTCCGAGCTGAGACGGCGCTCAGGCAAGCGATAGATCGCTATCGCTTTCTGGGTACCGTCGGTCGTACCTGAACCAGGGAGGTACGCCGATGACGGAGACGTTGCAGGACGAGACCCGTGAGGCTCCTACGCTGCCGCTGCACATGCGGCGCGACGGCTTCGATCCCGTGCCGGACATGGCCGCGATGCGCGACGACGAGGGCGTCCGCGAGGTGGACACGGCCTTCGGGATGCCGGCGTTCCTGGTGGCCCGCCACGCCGACGTCAAGGCGGTCCTCGCCGACAGCGTCCGGTTCAGCAACGAGAGCCGCCGCGCGTTCGACGCCCCCGGGGCTCCGAAGTTCAGCGACGAGGAGCGCGAGCGGATGCGGGCGGGCAACCTGCTCGGGGTCGACCCGCCTGAGCACACCCGGCTGCGTCGGATGCTCACTCCGGAGTTCACGGTCCGCCGCATGCGCCGCCTCGAGCCGCGGATCATCGAGATCGTCGACGACCACCTCGACGCGATGGAGAAGGCCGGGGCGCCCGCAGATCTCGTCGCCGACTTCGCCCTGCCGATCCCGTCGCTGGTCATCTGCGAGCTGCTCGGTGTCCCGTACGCCGACCGCGCGGAGTTCCAGGAGCGCACGAGCAAGCTGCTCGACATCTCGCTGCCCATGGACGAGCGCATGGATCTGGGCCGGGCGAGCCGCGATTACATGGCGGACCTCGTCGCGCGCGCCCAGGCCGCGCCGGGCGAGGACATGCTCGGGATGCTCGTGCGCGAGCACGGCAGTGGGAACGACGGGGACCTGACCACGGACGAGCTGATCGGCATCGCCGGGCTGCTGCTCATCGCCGGGCACGAGACCACATCGAACATGCTCGGGCTCGGCACCCTGGCCCTGCTGCGGCACCCGGACCAGCTCGCGCTCGTGCGCGACGACCCGGCGGCGGTCGCGCCTGCGGTCGAGGAGCTGCTGCGCTTCCTCGGGATCGTGCACTCGGGCATCCCGCGCACCACCACCGAGGACGTCGAGGTCGGGGGTGTCGCGATCCCCGCCGACTCGCTGGTGATCCTGGCTCTGGCCGCCGCGAACCGCGACCCGCGGGTCGTCGCCGACGGCGACCGCCTGGACATCACCCGCGACGCCGCCGGGCACGTCGCCTTCGGTCACGGCGTCCACCACTGCCTGGGTGCGCCGCTGGCCCGGATGGAGATGCGGACCGCGTTCCCCGCGCTGCTGCGCCGCTTCCCGGGACTGAAGCTCGCCGTTCCCTTCGAGGAGGTCGGGTTCCGGGCCTTCCACTTCATCTACGGGCTGCAGTCGCTGCCCGTGACCTGGTGAGGGGCTGGATATGAAGATCGAAGCCGACCGGGACATCTGCATCGGCGCCGGGATGTGCGTGATGAACGCCGAAGAGGTGTTCGACCAGGGCGACGACGGGATCGTCGTGGTCCTGGAGGCCGATGTCCCTCCGGAGCACGCCGACGCCGCCGCGCGGGCGGTGGCGGGCTGCCCGTCCGGGGCCCTGCGCCGTATCGAAGACTGATCATGCTGCCGACCCGCTGCTACCGTGCGCCCGTGACGGACCCGCCCGGTGACGGCACAGGGGCGGGGGAGCGTGGCCTGCGCCTGGACGCCGCACGCAACCAGGAACGCATTGTCGCGGCCGCCGCCGCGGCCTTCGCCGAGCTCGGCGGCGACGTGACGCTCGACGAGGTGGCGCGGCGGGCCGGCGTGGGCGTCGCGACGGTGTACCGGCGGTTCCGCAACCGCGACCAGCTGGTCCGGGCCGTCGTCGCGCACGTGCTCGCTGCGGAGATCGAACCGGTCGCCGCGGTCGAGACCGACGACCCGTGGCGCGACCTCGCGGCCACCCTCGAGGCGAGCGTGGCGGCGGTCGCGGCGCACCGTGACGTCGTCGCGCTCGCCCATGCGGCCGGTGGGATCGACGTCGACGTCGTCGACCGGTATCTGCACCGGCTGGACCGGCTGCTCAGCCGGGCGCGGGCCGCAGGCCTGGTCCGTCCGGAGCTGGAGCCGCGCGACGTGGCCGTCGCGGTCGTCATGGTGCTGGCGACGATCCGCCGCGACGTCGGGGGCAACGGTGCGGTGAAGACCGACGCCGCGAGCGGGGACTGGCGCCGCTACCTCGCGCTGCTGCTCGACGGCATGCGGCCCGCGCCCGTCCCGCTGCCCGCCCGCCGCTGACTTCGGGTCCGGTTCAGCGCGGCCCGAGCGCCTCGATCAACGTGGCGATGCGGGCGAAGCCGGCGGCGGTCTGGTCGAAGCCGTGGCGCATCTGCGCGAATCCGCGGTGCATCTGCGCGAACCCCTCGTCCACCTTCGTCTCCAGCACGTCGACCCGCTGCTCCAGCCCGCCGATTCGGCCTTCCACGCCACCGAGCCGGCCCTCCACGCCACCGAGCCGGCGTTCGACGCGGTCGAAGCGTTCGGCGGTCTGGATGCCCAGGGCGTTGATCGCGGCCCGGCAGGCGTTGACCTTCACCCCGACATCGGCGATGTCGCGGTCGTGCGCCGCAGCAAGGTGCCGCGCCGCCGCCGCGTCGGCGGCGACCTCCTCGACCCGCGCCTCCAGCCGCGCGAGGCGGGCCTCCGGGTCGGGTGGCTGAGTCACGTCGCGGAGCCTACCGAGCGGGTGCCCGGCTCGAGGCCGAACGAGGGAACCGTCCGCAGTTGGCCGGCGAGGTCCGGGGCGCCCAGCCGGTTGTCGATCTCGACGTGGGGTGCGGCGGGCGTCACGTCGATCCGCATCGCGGCGAGGAAGGCGTCGAAGGTGGCGAGCTTGCCGGTGTCGCGCGGTGAGCCGCGCTGCTCCAGCCGGGCGCGCAGTGTCGCGGCGTCCGAGCGGACCCACACCAGCCGCACCGGCTCGCCACCCAGCGCATCGACGAACTCCGCCCACGCGGGGCGTTCGTGGATCTGCGTGGTGAACGGTCCGGACAGCAGCACAGGGCAGCCGTGGGCGCGGATCTCGCGGGCGGTCGCGGCCATCCCGGCGTACTCGTGGACCTTGACGTGCCGGTCGTACCAGGGCCCCTCGCGCTCGCCCGGTGGGCGCCCGCCCGCCGCCAGCGTCGTTGCGACGAACCCGCCGTACATCGTGTCCTTGTCCAGGAGCGCCGGCACCGGTTCGAGGACGGCGAGCAGTGCGGCCGCCACAGTGGACTTCCCGGAGCCGGGCGGCCCGGCGACGACCCAGGCCGGAGCGGCTCGCGGGGCGGGCGGTTCCATGCTTCGAGAGTAGGGCCGCAATCTGGGCGAAGGGCGCTTATCCTCCGCGCTCCCGGGGAAGGCGACCGCGAGCTGTCCGGCCGGCGCGAGTTGTCCGGCGAGGTGACTGGAGGAGCCACGTGGCCCGCAACGTGTACGTCACCGCGCTGGAGCCGGGGAGCGGCAAGTCGGCCGTGGTCCTCGGGCTGGCGGAGGTGCTCTCCCGTCGTGCGGGGAGACTGGGGTACTTCCGGCCACTGATCGGCTCGGGATCGGCGCGGGACGCCGACGTCGAGCTCGTGATCGAGCGGTTCCGTCTCGCCCAGAGCTACCGGGAGTCGTACGCGCTCAGCTCGGACGACCTGCACGACGTCGCCGCCGAAGGGGCCTACGGGGACCTGCTCAAGCGCGTGCTCGACGGCTACCGGGCGGTCGCCGACGGCAGCACGAGCAGGCAGCAGCCGGTCGCCGGCGGGGAGGCCGCGCCCTCGGCGGTGGCGGACGCCGCGGTGACCGCTGCCACCACCGGGCCGCCGGACGTCGTGATCGTCGAGGGCAGCGACTTCACGGAGGCGTCGCTCGCGGTGGAGCTCGTCCTCAACGTCGACTCGGCCAACCACCTCGGCGCCCCCGTACTGCTCGTCGTCAACGGGGCCCGGCGGTCGGCCGAGCAGGTGCTCGACCTGGTCGGCCAGGGCATCACCACGCTGCGCGAACGGGGCTGCACGCTGATCGGCGTCGTGGCCAACCGCGTGAGCCCCAGCGTCCTGGACGCCGTGCGCGCCGGGTTGCCCGAGGTGGCGGGTGAGATCGTCGCCGCGGCGGTCCCGGAGTTGCCGATGCTCGCGGCGCCCACGGTCGCGGAGGTCGCCCAGGCGCTCGACGCGCGCTACCTGCAGCCCGTCGACGGCGACGGCGAGGGCGGGGCGCACCGCGAGGTCGGCCGGCTGATCGTGGGGGCGATGGGGCTGGAGCACTTCCTCGAGCGCATCGTCGAGGGCGACCTGGTGATCACCCCGGGCGACCGCGTGGACATCATCGCCGGGAGCCTCGCCGCGCACCTGTCGGGCACCTATCCCGGTGTGGCCGGGCTGGTGCTGACCGGCGGTGAGGTCCCGCCCGCGGTGTGCCGGCTCGTCGAGGGCTACGGCGACGCGGGGATCCCCGTGGTGGCCGTCGACGGCGACACCTACACGGTGGCGCGCGCCGTCACCGGTGTGCGCGGGGCGATCACCGCGCAGAGCGCGAGCAAGATCGCTGCCGCGATCGGCCTGTTCGAGGAGAACGTCGACACCGCGGCGCTCGTCGAGCGGATCGACCTGGCACGCCCCACGCGGATGACGCCGCTGATGTTCGAGCACGCCCTCATCGAGCGGGCGAAGGCCGACCGCCGCCACATCGTGCTGCCCGAGGGCAACGACGACCGGATCCTGCGTGCCGCCGATCAACTGCTCCTGCGCGGTGTGGTGGACCTGACGGTGCTCGGCGTCGAGCGCGACATCCGTGCGCGGGCCGCGACGCTCGGGCTCACGCTGCCGGGAGTGCGGATCGTGGACCCGCTGACCTCGCCGTACCGCGAGGAGTTCGCCGGGACCTACCACGACCTGCGCAAGCACAAGGGCGTCACCGCCCAGATGGCCTTCGACCAGATGGGCGACGTGTCGTACTTCGGCACGATGATGATCCACAAGGGGCTCGCCGACGGCATGGTCTCGGGCGCCGCGCACACCACCGCACACACGATCCGGCCGGCGTTCGAGTTCATCCGGACCGCACCGGGCCGCCGGGTCGTCTCCAGCGTCTTCCTCATGTGCCTGGCCGACCGCGTGCTCGTCTACGGCGACTGCGCGGTGGTGCCCGACCCGAACCCCGAGCAGCTCGCCGACATCGCCGTGTCGGCGGCCGACACCGCGTTGATGTTCGGCATCGAGCCCCGGGTGGCGATGCTGTCGTACTCGACGGGGGAGTCGGGGACCGGAGCGGACGTCGACAAGGTGCGGGCGGGCACCGAGCTGGCGCGCGCACTGCGACCGGACCTGCCGATCGAGGGCCCGATCCAGTACGACGCGGCCGTCGACCCGGACGTCGCGCGGACGAAGCTGCCGGGCAGCGCGGTCGCGGGGCGGGCCACGGTGTTCGTCTTCCCCGACCTCAACACCGGCAACAACACGTACAAGGCGGTGCAGCGCTCGGCGGGCGCCCTCGCGATCGGGCCGGTGCTCCAGGGGCTGAACAAGCCGGTGAACGACCTGTCGCGCGGAGCGCTGGTGCCCGACATCGTCAACACCGTGGCGATCACCGCCATCCAGGCCCAGAACATGGAGTCGACGTGATCCCCGTCCTCGTGCTGAACGCCGGCTCCTCGTCGTTGAAGTACCAGCTCATCGACATGGACGACCGGTTGGTGGCGGCGTCCGGACTGGTCGAGCGGATCGGGGAGGCCGAGGGTCGCCTCGTCCACCGCGCCTCCGGTGCCGACGAGCTGACCGAAGAGGGGAAGATCCCCGACCACGGTGCGGCGCTGGACCGGGTGCTCGCCGCGTTCGAGCGCACGGGTGGCCTGACCGAGGCACCGTTCGCGGTGGGGCACCGGGTGGTGCACGGCGGCGACCGCTTCTCCGGGCCCACCGTCGTCGACGACGACGTGCTCGCCGAGATCCGCGACCTCGTGCCGCTGGCTCCGCTGCACAACCCGGCGAACATCGCCGGGATCGAGGTGGCCCGCAGCCGGTACCCGGACACGCCGCAGGTCGCGGTGTTCGACACCGCCTTCCACGCCGCGATGCCGCCGCACGCGTGGCGCTACGCGCTGCCCCGCGACCTGGCCGACCGGCTGCGGATCCGCCGCTACGGCTTCCACGGCACGTCGCACGCCTACGTCGCGCGCGCCGCCGCCGCACACCTCGGCCGTCCCCTCGAGGAACTGACCCTGGTCACCCTGCACCTGGGCAACGGCTGCAGCGCCGCGGCCGTCGCGGGCGGGCGGAGCATCGACACGTCGATGGGGCTGACCCCGCTCGGCGGGTTGGTGATGGGCACGCGCAGCGGCGACCTCGACCCGGGGATCGTGGCGCACCTGCACCGCGAGGGCGGCCTGGACCTCGACGCGATCGACACCCTGCTCAACAAGGAGAGCGGGATGAGGGGCCTCGCGGGCTCGAACGACCTGCGCGAGGTGCACGCCCGCGCCGACGCCGGGGACGCCGACGCGGCCGAGGCGCTCGACGTGTTCTGCTACCGGATCCGGTGCACCGTCGGGGCGTACGCGGCGGCGTTGGGCAGGCTGGACGCGCTGGTGTTCACGGCGGGGATCGGTGAGAACGACGCCGACGTCCGGGCGCGGGTGTGCGCCGGGCTGGGCGTGCTCGGGGTCGAACCGGACGAGGCGCGCAACGCGGAGCGGTCGCGGGAGACCCGGACGATCTCGGCGGACGGCAGCGCCGTGGCCGTGCTGGTGGTGCCGACGGACGAGGAGCTGGAGATCGCCGAGCAGACCCTCGCGGTGGTCCGGGGAGCCGCGCCGATGTAGCGAAAGTGGCGTTCAGTGCGTTGAGTGCACCGAAAGCCGCTTTCGCTACATCCACGCGCGCTACGCGGGCCGCGGCCGGCCGCTCAGCCCGACCAGAAGCCGCGGATGTGGCGCTCGAGGGTGTCGGCCGCCAGCGACAGGTCGTCCATGCGGTCGAGCACCACGCGGATCCGGTCCAGCTCCGGCGGCGCCGCGTGCAACGCGGCCAGCTCCGCGCAGCGTGGCCAGCTCGCGCTCCGGCGGCAGGTGGTCGCCGACCTTGAGCGCACCGCTGAGGATCTGCGCCTCGACGGCCTCGACCATGAGCTGACAGGTGAGCGAGCGGGTGACCGGCCGCCAGCCGTCCGCTACGGCTCGACCGGAGAGGTCTTCGGTCATACCGTGTGATCCCGCTCTCAGAACCGCCGCCACGGAGTTCGTCATCGTCGACCACGATCCGGAGCCCACCACATGTTCCAGCAGGATCTCGCCCCACTCGGGAGCTTGACCGTCTCCGCGCTCGTCGCCCTGCTCCCACTCCTCACGATCTTCGTCCTGCTCGGCTGGCTGCGCGTCAAGGCGCACTGGGCCGGGCTCGCCTCCGTCGCGGTCGCGATCATCGTCGCGGTCGCCGCCTACCGGATGCCCGTCGGGCTCGCCCTGTTGTCGGCCACCGAGGGCGCCGTCTTCGGCCTCTTCCCGATCATGTGGATCGTCTTCACCGCGATCTGGCTGTATCAACTCACGGTGGTCAGCGGGCGCTTCGACGACCTGCGCACGGCGTTCGGCTACATCTCCGACGACCCGCGCTGCCAGGCCATCATCATCGCGTTCTGCTTCGGCGGACTGATGGAAGCCCTCGCCGGGTTCGGCGCCCCGGTGGCGATCACCGGCGTGATGCTCATGGGGCTGGGCTTCGCGCCGATCCGGGCGGCGGTGGTGGTCCTGCTCGCGAACACGGCGCCCGTCGCCTTCGGCGCGATCGGCACGCCGATCATCACGGCCGGCGCGCTCACCGGCATCCCGTACCAGGAGATCGGCGCCTACGTCGGCCGGCAGACCCCGCTGCTCGCGTTCATCGTGCCGCTGCTGCTCGTCCTGCTCGTCGACGGCGCCCGGGGGGTGCGCCAGACGTGGCCCGTCGCCCTGTCGGTCGGCGTGACGTTCGCGATCGCCCAGTTCGTCGCGTCGAACTACATCTCGGTCGAGCTGACCGACATCATCGCGTCCTTGCTGGGCCTGGCCGCCGCCGTGGTCGTGCTGCGGTTCTGGACCCCGCAGGGCGGTGAGGAGGCCAGGGAGCGGCTGCGCATCCAGTCGGCCGAGGAGACCGCGGGGACCGGTACCCGGGACCGCGACGAGACCGCGCTCGGCGGCAGTGGCGGGACCGGCGCAGGAACGACCCGCACCGTCGAGCAGGCCCCGGTGGCCGAGTCGGCGCGCCTCTCCGGCGGACGGCTGTTCATGGCTTTCCTCCCGTACCTGCTGGTAATCGCCGTGTTCTGCCTGGCCAAGCTGGTCGCACCGCTGACGAAGGCGCTCGCGGCGACCGACTGGAAGATCAAGTGGCCCGGGCTGGACGGCAACGTCCTCAGCCCCGCGGGCAAGGCCGTCAGCACCACCGTCTACAACTTCCAGTGGCTGTCGTCGCCCGGCACTCTCCTGCTGATCTGCGGGATCCTCACGGCGCTGGTCTACCGGCTGTCGCCGGCCAAGGCGGCGGGGGAGTTCATCGCGACGGCGGTCAAGCTGCGCTTCGCCTTCCTCACGGTCGCGAGCGTGCTCGCCCTGGCCTACGTCATGAACCTCTCGGGCCAGACGACCACGGTCGGCACCTGGATCGCGGGCACCGGGGCGGCGTTCGCGTTCCTGTCGCCGATCCTCGGCTGGCTCGGCACCGCGGTGACCGGCTCGGACACGTCGGCGAATGCGCTCTTCGCGACCCTGCAGCAGACCGCGGCGGAGAAGGCGGGGCTCGACCCGAGCCTGCTGGTGGCCGCCAACACCTCCGGTGGCGTCGTCGGGAAGATGATCAGCCCCCAGAACCTGACGATCGCCGCCACCGCGGTCGGTGTCGTCGGGCGCGAGTCCGACCTGTTCCGCAAGTGCGTGCTGTGGAGCGTCGGCCTGCTGGTGCTGCTGTGCCTGCTCGTCGGTCTGCAGTCCACGCCGGTGCTCGGCTGGATGCTGCCCTGAGATGTACCGATCTGAGACGCAATCCCACCACGACTGCGACAACTGATAGGACCGCGAGATGACCGTGGACCTCCGTGTGATCCGCGAACTCGAGGCGATCGTCGGAGCGGACTTCGTCCGCACCGAGGCCGGCGACGTCGAGCCCTACTCCCGCGACGCCACCCCGACGTTCCGCGCCGTCCCCGACGCGGTCGTCTGGCCGCGCACCGCCGAGGAGGTGGCCGCGATCCTCAAGCTGGCCACCGCCCGGCACGTGCCGGTGGTGCCGCGCGGCGCCGGGTCGAACCTGTGTGCGGGGACCCTCGCCGACCGCGGCGGGATCGTCCTGGTGCTGACGCGGATGGACGAGATCCTGGAGGTCAGCTCGGACGAGCTGCTCGCCCGGGTCGAGACCGGCGTCACCACCACCGCGCTCTCCGACGCAGCCGCCGCCAAGGGCCTGCTGTACGCGCCGGACCCGGGCAGCCGCACCGTCTCCACCGTCGGGGGCAACGTCGCCACCTGCGCAGGCGGGCTGCGCGGGCTCAAGTACGGCGTCACCCGCAACTACGTTCTCGGCGCCACCGCGGTGCTGCCCACCGGCGAGATCATCAAGACCGGTGGCCGGCTGTGGAAGGACGTCGCGGGCTACGACCTCACTCGGCTGCTCACCGGCTCCGAGGGCACCCTCGGAGTGCTGACGGAGGTGACGGTCGCGCTGCTGCCGATGCCGGCCTCGACCAACACGGGCGTGGCGTACTTCCCGACCTTGTCCGACGCCGGAACCGCGGTCGGCGCGATCATCGGCGCCGGGATCGTGCCGGCGACGCTGGAGTTCCTCGACGCCAAGTGCATCGGGGCCGTCGAGGAGTACGCGCACCTGGGGCTGCGGAGCGACGCCGGTGCGTTGCTTCTGTTCGGCGACGACGGCGCCGAGGACGTCGTCGAGCGCAACCTGACCCGCATCGGCGAGATCTGCACCGACACGAAGGCGATGGAGGTGACCCTGGCGGAGAACATCGCCCGCGCCCAGGCGCTGCTCGAGGCGCGCCGGTGCTCGCTGCCGGCGCTGTCGCGGCTGGGGACGATGACGATCCTGGAGGACGCCACGGTGCCGCGCCCGCGGCTCGCGGAGATGGTCGGCCGGATCGACGCCATCGCGGCGTCGCACGACGTCCCGGTGGCCACCTTCGGCCATGCCGGCGACGGCAACCTGCATCCGACGATCGTCGTCGACCAGCACGACGACGACGGGATCAAGCGGGCCCACGAGGCCTTCGGCGACATCTTCAAGGCCGCGATCGGGATGGAGGGCACGATCACCGGGGAGCACGGGGTCGGCGCGGCGAAGCTGCCGTACCTGACCGACCGGCTCGGGGCGGACCAGATGGCCCTGCTACGCCGGATCAAGGCCGCGTTCGACCCGGCCGGGATCCTCAACCCCGGGAAGTTGGGTTCATGACCACTCTGGATCCGAAGAAGCCCGGCGCCGGGACCGCGGCGCACGGCAGCCACGGGACCGGCGACCACGGTGCTCCGGCGCACGGAGGCAACATCTTCGACCCGCAGCTGCTCGACCGCTGCATCTCCTGCGGGTTCTGCCTGCCCGCCTGCCCCACGTATGCGCTGACCAAGGACGAGGGCTCGTCGCCGCGTGGGCGGATCACGCTGATGCGGGCGCTGGAGACCGGAAAGCTCGACGCGGACGACGACCGGCTGCAGACGGAGGCGTCGTTCTGCCTCGGCTGCCGGGCCTGCGAGCCGGTGTGCCCGGCAGGGGTGCAGTACGGGCACCTGCTGGAGACGTGGCGCGACCACCAGTGGCGCGGCGTGCACCGCCCGCCGCTGGCGCGGGCGCTGATGATGGTCGTCGACCGCAAGCCGCTCGTCCGGCTGATCGGCGCGGTCCGCCGTCCGGCGCGTACCCGCGAGTCGGCACGTTCGTCAGAGCGAGTCGGCACCTCGAGCAACGGCGCGACGCCCGCGGCACCGCTCACGCTGATGCTCGGCTGCTTCGAGCGGGGCCTGTTCCCCGGCGTGAGCAAGGCCGTGCAGAAGCTGCTGCCGCAGATCGCCGTGCCGGAGAACCAGGGGTGCTGCGGCGCACTGCACGCCCACAACGGCGACTCGGCGGGCGGCATCGCGCTGGCGGAAAAGCTGGGGGAGGAGCTGCCCGGGGTCATCGTGACGACCGCGGGCGGATGCGCGGCGCACCTCGCGACCGTGCTGGGCCGCGACCGTGTGCACGAGCTCTCGGAGCACCTGGTCAAGGCCGGGTACGAGCCGATCGGGGAGCTGACCGTCGACGACGGGAAGGGCGGCCGCCGCCGGGCGCGGGTGGCGATCCAGGACTCCTGCCACCTGCGCAACGGGTTGGGCGTGTTCGCAGAGCCGCGGGCGCTGCTCGGGGCGGTCGCGGACTTCGTGCCCGTCAAGGGCGACGGCTCGTGCTGCGGATCGGCCGGCACCTACTCGCTGTTGCGGCCGAAGGACGCCCGGCGGGTGCTCGACCCGAAGCTCGACGCGGTCGAGGCGGCCGGCGTCGACTACGTGGTGGCGGTTAACCCGGGCTGCCTGCGCCAGTGGCAGACCGGGCTGGCCCGGCGCAAGAGCCGGATCCGCGCCGTGCACCTGGCCGACCTGCTGGTCGCCGCGGCGGGCGGGCGGGCGCTGCCGACGGGGCTCCCGCTGGCCGCCCGGCTCCCGCAGGTCCAGCTGCCCTCGGGGCAGCGGGTGCGGCGGGTGTTCCGGCTGCGCAAGGACGCCGGGGCGGAGACGACGAGCGGCTGGAGCGCCTGAACCGCAGCTTCGATATGTCAGGAAGGCCACCTTCAGGACGTCACACGCCTTGAAGGTGGCCTTCCTGACATCTACATCAGCCTCGCGTCACCGGTCCTCGGCGAGGCGGCGCAGCAGGGGGTCCAGGCGGTGGTCGACCAGCCGACGCATCACCAGCGACGTCGACGTCCGCTCCACGCCGTCGATCGCGAGCAGCGCCCCGGCCACGCGGTACAGGTCGTCGGCGTCCCGGGCGACGACCTGTACCAGCAGGTCCATCTCCCCGGACGTCCCGAGCACCTCGACGACCTCCGGTACGGCCGCCAGCGCCGCGGCGACGGCGTCGAGCCGTCGCTGGGTCACCCGCACCTGCACGAACGCGGCCAGTGGGTAACCCAGCGCCGCCGGGTCGATCCGGCGCTCGAACGAGCCCAGCACTCCGCGTGCCTCGAGCGCGGCGAGCCGGGCCTGCACGGTGTTGCGGGAGAGCCCGGTGGCCTCTGCCAGCGCGAGCACCGTCGCTCGGGGGCTCGCGGAGAGTGCGCGCAACAGCCGGGCGTCCGTGCCGTCGACGACGCCGTCGGAACCGGGCACGGTGCCCACCCTTCCGAGGTGCGGTGTACGGAGATCGAGCGATCTGCTCAATGCAGACACTAGTGGTTGTGCACGAGGCGAGGAAATGTTGCCATCAACGGACAGACCGCGAAGGAGAAGCCGATGAGCACCGCAGCCGCCGCCGACCGGGACACCGCCGTCCTCGCCGCCGTGGAGCGCCGCGTCCTCTGGCTCGCCACCGCGATCGTGCACCACGCCAACCGCGTCCGCCCCAATCCGTCCGGGCTCAAGGTCGGCGGGCACCAGGCCTCCAGCGCCTCGATGACGACGATCATGACCGAGCTGTGGTTCCGGCACCTCCGCCCGCAGGACCGGGTGTCGGTCAAGCCGCACGCCTCGCCGGTGCTGCACGCGATCAACCACCTGCTCGGTGAGCTGCCCGCCGAGTACCTGACCACCCTGCGCGAGTTCGGCGGGCTGCAGAGCTACCCGAGCCGCGCGAAGGACCCCGACCCCGTCGACTACTCGACGGGGTCGGTCGGGATCGGGGCGACCGCGCCGATCTGGGGAGCGCTGGCCCGTCGCTACGTCGGGAGGTTCGACGACGCGGCCGGGAGCGGCCGGCAGTACTCCCTGGTCGGCGACGCCGAACTGGACGAGGGCGCCTGCTGGGAGGCCGTGCTCGACCCGATGGTCGGGGAGCTGGGCGAGGTCGTCTGGGTCGTGGACCTCAACCGGCAGAGCCTGGACCGGGTCGTCCCCATCCTCGGCGCCACCCGGCTGCAGGGCATGTTCGCCGCCGCCGGATGGCAGGTGCTGACGGTCAAGTACGGGCACCTGCTGCAGGAGCTGTTCGTCCGCCCCGGCGGCGACGCCCTGCGCGCGCGCATCGACGAGATGTCGAACCCCGAGTACCAGCGCCTGCTGCGCTGCACCGACGCGCAGCTGCGTGAACGCCTGCCCGGGGACGACCCGGACCTGCTCGCCCTGGTCGGCACCCTCGACGACGCCGCCCTGCGCGCCGCCGTCCGCAATCTCGGCGGCCACGACCTCGACGCGCTCGGCGAGGCCTTCACCGCGATCGACGACACCCGGCCCACAGTGATCTTCGCCTACACCGTCAAGGGGCACGGCCTCGCCACCGAGGGGCATCCCCAGAACCACTCGTCCCTGCTCACCGCGGCCCAGTTCGGCGAGCTCGCGGAGCGGCTCGGGACCGACTCCGACGACCCGTGGGCGCCGTTCGCGGACGAGTCCGCCGAGGCCTCGCTGTGCGGCGACGTCGCCGCCCGGCTGCGTCGCGACCCGGTCCCGGTCGCCGCACCGCCCGCCGTCCCCGCCGACCTCGGCCGCACCCCGTCGGGCACCGCCACCACCCAGGCCGCGCTCGGGCGCGCGTTGCTCGACCTCACCCGGTCGGCGCCCGAGGCCGCGGCCCGCGTGGTGACGCTCGCCCCGGACGTCAGCTCGTCGACCAACCTGGGCGGCTGGGTCAACAAGGTCGGGGTGTGGGCCGCCCGCGAGCGCGTCGACTGGTTCGCCGACGACCCCGAGACGATCCTGCACTGGCGCGAACGCCCCACCGGCCAGCACCTGGAGCTGGGCATCGCCGAGATCAACCTCGTCGGCCTGCTCGGCGAGCTGGGCGCCACCTGGAGCCGCTGGGGGCAGCCCCTGCTCCCGATCGGGGTGCTCTACGACCCGTTCGTCGAGCGCGCGCTGGAGCCGTGGTCGTTCGGCATCTACGCGGGCGGGCAGTCGATCCTGGTCGGCACGCCGTCCGGAGTGACCCTGGCGCCGGAGGGCGGCGCACACCAGTCCATCTCGACACCGTCGGTCGGGTTGGAACAGCCGGGCTGCACCACCTACGAGCCGGCGTTCGCGATCGAGGTCGAGTGGACGCTGCTGGCCTCGTTGGCCCGGCTCGGCCGCCCCGACGGCACGTCGGCATACCTGAGGCTCTCGACGCGGCCCGTCGACCAGGCGCTCGCCGCCGTGCCGGACGACCCGGCCGCCCGGGAGCGGCGACGGCGCCAGGTCGTGGCGGGCGCGTACCTGCTCCGCCGGGCCGACGGCCAACCGGCGGTCACGATCGCCGTCATGGGCGCGTCCGTGCCGGAGGCGCTGGCCGCCGCGGACCGGCTGGCCGCGCTCGGGCACGGCGCGGACGTCGTCTGCGTGACCAGCCCGGGTCTGCTCTTCGACGCGGTCCAGGCCCGCGGTGGGCGCGGCGACGGCGAGAGCTGGATCCTCGACGCGGCGTTCCCGGCCCGGCGGGCCGCGCCACTGGTGACACTGCTCGACGGCCATCCGCACACGCTGGCCTTCCTCGCGGGCGTCCACGCGATGCGGGCGGCACACCTGGGCGTCACGAGGTTCGGGCAGTCGGGCGACCTCGAGTCGGTCCACCGCCACCACGGCCTCGACGCCGACAGCGTGGTGGCCGCCGCGCTCGACCTCGTGTAGCCCGGCAGGTATTCCGGCCGGGGGTCGGCCACTCCAGGAAAGGACGGCTCCCCGTCCTCTCCTGGACGCCGACACCGAGGGGATACCGCCATGGGTGGATTCAACCGATCCTCGCAACACCTCGATCATGGAGGTGTCAGGTGGGGCGGCAGCCAGGATGGATGGTCACGATCACGGGACGACCGGCGATGCGGTCGCCGGGCCGCCCGCCGATCCGCC